>NZ_VPDJ01000019.1:0-79914 GCF_013417755.1 Acinetobacter sp. YH12231 | reverse complement strand
TGAGGATCAGAAAGCTTGTTTGAATCGATGTATTTCATCCGCAGATTATGCACGAATGCTAAGAAATCCGGAGTGCAAATATTAACCAAAAAGAAGATCGTTTTTTGATTTATGAAAGAGATCTAATTTAATTCTCACTGAATTCATACATATACCTACGGATTAAATCTCTTTGCATACATAAACGCTTAAAATGTCTTGAATTAAGTTTTATTTTTTGAGGCTAAGGTAGAAAAGAATCATTAAAATGAATCTAATGTAAGCAGCTCTAGTGCAACTAAATATGGTTAAAAATATAACTATATTTATTATTTTTAAAACATGTATACGCTATACCTCTATGATGTTTCTACATACTAAGGTGTTTGAGATACTGTATTTTAAATTGTGTAATTGAAGATACGCTAACTAAGAAAAATACCATGTCTACAGAGCATTTATTTTAACTTTAAGCTGTATATTGTCTTGCTCAAATAGCAGGGTGTTTTTACACTGTTTCGGGTTTGTACTCGAACAACATTTGATGGATATCGGTGTTTTAATCTTTTGCGTGCGATATAAACTCGCCCATTTTTTATGCTTGACGAATTTTAATAAGGAAATACTTTGTCTACGTTTAAATCGAATGAATCAACATCTGAATTTGAATTAAGTGATGATGAAATGCATTTATACAGCCGTCAAATATTACTTGATGGATGGGACATCGATGCACAAGAGAAGCTAAAACTTGCCAATGTACTCATCGTAGGGTGTGGTGGAATTGGGTGTACCACAGCCGAATTATTGGCACGTGCAGGCGTCGGACAAATTACTTTAATCGATGCAGATCGAATTGAAATCAGTAATTTACAACGACAAATCGCGTATACCAAAAATGACGTAGGTTTTTATAAATCGGAAATTTTGGCTAAACGCTTACAAGCGATTAACCCGCATATCCGAGTGCAAAGCTATACCACAAAATTAGATGAAAGCAACGCAAAGGCGTTGATTTCACAACAAGATTTGGTTCTCGACGGTTGTGATAATTTCAGTACACGGTATTTGGTTAACACAAGCTGTGTGGAAAATAATGTGGCGCTGATTAGTGCTTCAGCGATCGGCTTTCAAGGGCAGTTATTTATGGTTGAAGCCGATGCTGCCTGTTATGAATGTTTATTTCCAAAAGAACAGCATGCCAATGAAAGTTTGCGCTGTGCAGACTCAGGTGTACTTGCAACTACACCAAATGTTATGGCAAGTTTGCAAGCTCATCATGCTTTGCTTTATTTGGGTTTAGGAAAGACAGTATTGAAACAAAAACTTTTGTTGTGGGATGGTCTGTCAATGAAACAAAAAATTCTCGCTTTTGAAATAGATCCCGATTGTCCAATCTGTCAGGCAAGATAAAGCAGCAAGCCCTTATTTTTTTGCTACACTCACGTTAATTATTTTTTTCTAAGACATTATGAAAAACAATATCTGGTTAGATGGAATTCGCTCGGTTGCCCGAATGGGTGAGACCGCAGTCGTTGCGGCAAAAGCCGGCTTTAAATTTGCAACTGAAAAACCAAGTAACGCAAAACTCATGCGTGAAACTTTTGAATCACTGGGTTCAACCTATATTAAATTGGGTCAATTTATTGCCAGTACACCTTCTTTATTTCCACGTGAATATGTCGAAGAGTTTCAAGGTTGTTTAGATCAGACACCTTCATTGCCGTTTAGTTATGTGCAGCAGGTATTGGCTTCAGAATTTGCTGGCCGTAATTTAGATGAAATATTTGCTTCAATTGATGAAAAGCCTTTGGCTTCTGCATCGATTGCACAGGTGCATGCCGCTAAATTGGTCAGTGGTGAAAATGTTGTTATTAAGGTGCAAAAACCGGGTGTCGAGACGATTCTCTATACAGATTTAAACGTCTTACATTGGGCTACTAAACTGGTCGAAAAAGCTGTACCCAAAGTCAAATTTGCTTCACTTGCAGATATCGTTGAAGAAATTAAAGTTCGCATGGTACGTGAGGTGGACTTTATTGAAGAAGCTCAAAATCTTGACGACTTTGTGAATTATCTGAACGTAACTCAAAACAAAGCCGCAACAGCACCAAAGGTTTATCACCAATATTCAACACGTCGTGTCTTAACCATGGAACGTTTATACGGCGTGCCATTGACCGATTTTGACGTGGTCAAGAAAGTCGCTAAAGATCCATCGCAAGTTTTGGTGACAGCGATGAATACATGGTTTGGCAGCTTGATGTTATGTAACAGTTTCCATGCAGACTTACATGCAGGCAACCTGATGCTGCTAGAAGATGGTCGAGTAGGCTTCATCGATTTTGGTATCGTGGGTCAGTTGAAACCTGAAGTGTGGACAGCATGTATTGCGTTTATGGATGCCCTACAAAAAACTGACTACAACTTGATGGCTGAAAACATGCTGAAAATGGGCATGACGGCTGTCAAAATTGACACACAAGTCTTAGCTGCCGATTTAGAGCGTTTATTTAGCGGTGTGCTTTTGGCTGATCCACAGGAATTATTAACCTCAAATCCTGCCGATTTGAATGACATCATGATGGATATGGTACAAGTCGGAGAGCGTCATGGTATTCGCTTCCCACGTGACTTCGCTTTATTATTCAAACAAATGTTGTACTTTGACCGCTTTATGCGCATCCTTGCGCCATATACTGATATTTATGCAGACCAGCGTATTCAAATGGTGCAGACTATGGACCCTAATTTATTGTTGAAGCAATAATTTAGCCGCAAGATATAAATAAAATCCTCCTTCTTTAACAGGAGGATTTTATCGATGTTTAAGATTTTAATTTGAGTGTAAGAATGGACGCAATTATCATTGAAGGTTTGAAAGTTGAGACCGTCATCGGCTGTTTCAATTGGGAGCGTCAGATTATTCAGCCTTTGATGCTCGACCTCAATATTCAAACCAGTTTAGCGCAGGCGGCTCAGTCAGATGAGCTTGAAGATACCTTGAATTATGCTGAAATTTGCGAAATATCAGCCAAAGTCATTCAAACTGCTCAACCTAAATTGATCGAACATGCAGCAAAACTGGTGATTGATGCACTTTTCGCTACCTATGACAGCATTGAATCTATTATGATTACCATCCGGAAGCCTGCCATTATCGCGCAAGCCAATTCTGTAGGAATTCGTCTTGAACGCCACCGAAACGATTTTCGCCCTAGCTCTGGCGAGTAATTTCAATCCAAAACCGCATTTTCAACTGGCTTTACGTCAAATTCAGGCTTTGGGTCATGCTGAATTTTCCAAAATTTATGTGATTCCTTGTCGTGATGGCATTGGGGCGGATTATTGGAATGCAGCCTGTTTGGTGAAAAGCAGTTTATCTGTAGATGAAATCAGCGCCTTACTGAAAAAAATGGAAGCAGACTCAGGTCGTGTTCGTCCGTCTCATAATATCGCTTTGGATCTGGATCTGATCGCGTGGGGCGAAAGCTTAGCGCACATGCAATTTAATCCGAAAAAACTGCCTTTAGCACTCGATGTTAAAATTCCAATGTTCGATATATGGAAAAATAAGATGTTTGAACATCCAGCACATCAATTTCCTATGGTGAGTTGTCAAAAAGTTTTAGTGGATTGAGTGAATGAAACGCAATGCTTTCAAAACTCATGACGTATATTTCAAATGTCCCTAAATATCCCAAGTAGACAATAACAAAAATATTCAAATCCTGTCATGGTATGCGCTAGCGTATAGGCTGTCTCAGGATTACATTATCTTTTTAGCTTCAAAATAATGATATGAACTGGACGGATCTGATTCAGCACTATGGCTATATTGCGATTTTTATTGGCACATTGTTTGAAGGAGAAACAGTGCTGATGATTGGCGCCTATGCCGTACATCAACACATACTTCATTTTCCAATGTTGATTGCAGTGGCGATGTTGGGCAGTTTTATTGGCGATCAGTTTTATTATCAAATGGGCGCTCGCTATGGGCAAAAACTTATCCAGTCGAATGCAGAATTTGCACAAAAATTCGATCGTGCGAGCCAGTTTATTGAATGTTATCCTATTTTGACCATTTTATTTATGCGCTTTGCTTGGGGTTTTAGAACTATTTTACCTATTGCAGTCGGTGTGCGTGCTTATCCTGTTTGGAAATATGTGCTGATTAATCTAGTTGCCTGTTTTATTTGGGCGATGTTGGTCGCAACGATTGGCTTCCAAATCAGTCATTATTTACATCTATTTTGGGCGAAAATGCTGCCTTATCATCAAGATATTTACATCGTTATTGCCGTTATTTTATGTATCGTATTCTTCCGTGTGCTCTATACGGTGTTGAAGTGGTGGCGTAAGCATCATCAACATTGATAAAGTGAAAGTGGTTGATCTGATAAAGTCGTCAAAACATAATTAAAAGATTTAAAGGGATATTTAGTGAGAGCAATATGGGCTTAGGTTATGGTGCGGGTGCGGGAGGTTTCCTTATTATTTGCTTTGCGATTTTGGTGCTATTTATTGTCATTGCGATTTGGTTGAGTTGGAATAATTGGTATAAAAAGCAAAAAAATCGACCATATAAAGTAAATGCGGCACTTAAAATTGGCTTATCTGGCGTATTGTTTTTCCCTTTATTTGTTGCAGTAACGCTTGGATTGTTCGTGATTTCAGATCTTATTTCTGACTATGCAGAGTTGCAGCATCAAAAGAAAATTCATATACAGTTGCAGGAACCTTTAAACTTTGGAGAGGTTGTACTGCCTGAAGGCACGTGGATTAACCGATCATTTGAAACCGATTATACTCTGGAACAGATGACTGATATTCGTCAAGGTTTGACATCGGCTCGTTTTCCACAGCCGATTCAAATAGCTGGATTTGATGTTATTGCATTTGAGCTGCATCGCCATTTATTGCTTGAGTTGGCACATGATCAAACCGTTATGATGAATAACCAAAAGGAAATTTGTCCGGCAGGATGGCTGCTTGAGTTAGGTGGAGCAGGTTATCCGTCCACTGCACAACGTTATAGTTTGAATTTTGATTGGTTTACACCAAGTCGATGGCAGCCTATAAACTGTTTTGATGGCGAAGGAATTATTGTATTAAAGTCAAAAGATTTCTCATAAAAAAGCCTGCATCATTGCAGGCTTTTTTTTCACTATTTATAGAACTTAGCGACAATCATTAGAAAAGCATTAAATGTAATAACTGGTTTTGGTCATCAGCTTTGAAATACCAGTCATGGCAATACGAACTGGAACAGGAAGGTCTACACCACCTGCATTGAGTGCTGTATCACGGTGATGCAGCTCATCTTCATTCATTTGCACTAAAATTTTACGTGAACGTTCGTCTTGTTCAGGAAGTTGGCGGATGTGATCTTCTAAATGCAGGCTCACTTGGCGCTCAGTTTCAGCGACAAAACCTAAGCTGTATTTATCACCGGCAATACCTGCCAATGCACCCATCCCAAAAGAAAGGCCGTACCAAACAGGGTTGAGCAGACTAGTATGGCTGTCTAATTCTTTTAAGCGGTCTTCACACCAAGCCAAATGATCTTGTTCTTCAATCGCAGCGTGTTCCATTTCACGGCGGACATTTGGCAGTTTAGCGGTGAGTGCTTGGCCATGATAAAGCGCTTGGGCACAAACTTCACCACTATGGTTGACACGCATTAGACCCGCCACATGACGTGCTTCACTGACTGCAAGTTGAGTCTTTTCAGCAACAGACGGATTTTCACGATGTGCAGCCGTTGCTCCGGGAACTAAACTACGTAAGGCCTGATCAAATGAGTGAATAAGTTTGTCGACACCTGTAAATTGACGCATGGATTAATCCTCCAGAGAGACTTGCGTAGTTTGAAGCAAAGGTTTGATGCGTAATAGCAGCCAAATACAAAAAATTGCACTGAGCACTGCGGTTATACAAAAAAGTATTTTAATATCAATCTTTAAAACACTCAGAATGATAATTGAAAATATAGCAGAAGATACCATAAATACCGCATTTAAAATGTTGTTTGCGGCAACGACTCGCGCACGATGTGAGCGTGGGGAGTAAGCTTGCATCATTGCATAGAGTGGAACGATGTAAAATCCGCCACTAATGCCCAATAAAGTCACGGCAATCATGACATGGTAATAGCCCCAACCTTGATGAAAAACTTCTGAAAGGGTAATAAGTGGGCCAGTTTGAGTAGGGACGAGGGTCAAACTAAAGGCTAAATACAGTGCAAATACCGTTAAACCTACAGCACCGATGGGAACCATCTTAATATTGACTTGAGTGCCGCCCAATTTACGACAAAGTAATGAACCCACGCCTACACCGACAGAGAAAAAAGTCAATAGCAAGCTAACGACATTTTCAGAGGCATGTAGGTTTTGCTGGGTCATTTGTGGAATTTGAGTGAGGTAGGTAGCACCATAAAACCAATACCACGAGTTCCCCAATAAAATGGTAAAAATCAGCGGCAAACTTTTGGCATATTTCATCGTTTGGTAACTGGTACGAAAAAAGTTCCAATCGATTTTTAAATCAGGTGTTGTGACATTTTGCTTAAGAATAAAACGACTGGTGATATAACCTAAAATGGCGATGGTCATTACCGTCAGGCTGATCCACATTAAATTGCCTTGAGATGAAGCAATCACTGCACCGCCCAAAATCATCCCGAATAAAATTGCCATGGATGTTGCCGATTGGAAGAGCGCATTGCCTGACATCAGCTCATTGGGCTTTAAAATTTCAGGCAAAATTGCATATTTGATTGGACCAAAAAATGTCGAATGGGTCCCCATCAAAAATAAAGCCAGCAACAATAACCATAAATGACCGGTCAGAAAGCCAATACTGCCGATGATCATGATGATAATTTCTAAAATTTTGATGCCACGGACAAGTTGTGAACGTTCAAACTTATCTGCGATCTGTCCCGCTGTCGCTGAAAAAATAAAGTAGGGTAAAATAAACAATAAAGCAGCTAGATTGTTTAGCGTGCTGATGGGTAATGCCTGTTGTTGGATTAATCCATAGGTGATGACCAACAATAAAGCCTGTTTATACACATTGTCATTGAGCGCCCCAAAAAATTGGGTCAAAAACATAGGCAGGAAGCGGCGTGTACCTAGCAGATGTTCGTTGTTATTCATAAGTGTCTTGCTACATTAAGTTTTATTAAGAAATGTGAGTGATTGGTAAAATCTCTAAAAAATCATGTAATATGTTTTTTGAGTTTGGAGATGGCGAAAAACCAATAGATATAAGATCTTTAGCTCTATATCTGGTTGACTAAGTCCATTACATAATGAAATTTGTTAGAGTTTGCTATGCCTGCAAAAATCAAGTTTAAAAAAACATTGCTTCATCACAGTATAGCTCACTGCATACGACAGCATCATAGCAATAAAAGTCTATATATGAGCATCTTTTTGACCTTGTGTGCTCAGCATAGTTTCGCCCAAACTCCCGCAGAAACGGTTGCAACATCTGCAGATACAAAAGCAGAGATTGTTACTGAAATCAAGGATGAGGCTGTAAAGCAAGGGCTATCGACGCCTGAAGCAATTGAAAAAATTGAAAATATAAATGAACCAGAAGAATCTGTTGATAGCATGAAAATGCTGCAAGAACAGCAGCAAGCAGGAACACAACTACAAGAATTTAAACCCATTGAGTTTGAAGATTTAGAAAACTTACCCGTGACACCTGTTGATCAAAACATGGCGAATGAAATCTTCCAAGTTGCTGAAGAAGCCAAACGTCAAGCACAGGAGTACCGTGCAATAAAGCAAACAGAAATTGCTGTTGCGGATATTACCCAAAAAGAGTTAACGGAAATTAACCAAGCGCCAGTCAATATTGATCAGCTCATGGGTGAAATTCGTTCGGATAATGAAATTACCGCGACACGAAATGAAAATGCCAATACTCTGCAAGAGCTGCATAACCCAACAGTTGAGGATGATGCAGAGCCAGGTATTTTCAAGCGCTTATTATATAAAGTACGTCCGCCACGTCAGATGAATACGGCAAAAGTGCCACGAATTAGTGCGGATGTTGAAATTACCTCAGCACATAACACCAGTCAAACGTCGAGTAAGGCCTACGGTGCGGCACTGGAAGATCTCAAAGCCAATATTAAAGGTAAGCTTTCAGGTTTTACTCAAGAATCCTTTAGTGATTTTCCATCGGCTTTGCCTCAATTACGTAGCTTGTCCAATCAAGCCGCGCAAGCCGTGGGTTTCTATCAATCTGAATTCAAATTTGAAAAAGTGTCTGACAGCAAAGTTCGTGTATTGGTTACACCAAATACGCCTGTGCAAATTGAAAAACAGAATGTTGAATTTTCTGGGGCTGGGGCGAACCAAGCTCAGTTTCAGGTGATTGGTGTATTACCAGATCAGGAAGACGGTGACATTCTTAATCATGGTAAATACGAAACGACGAAACGCCGAATTAATGATGCAGCAACTAATAACGGTTATTTCGACTCGTACTGGCGTTTGCACGATGTAAGAGTGGCTCAACCACAAAATACAGCCGATATCAATTTGCGATTTGAAACGGGTGAGCGTTATAAGCTTGGCGCAGTTGAATTTAGAATGAGCGATTCGAATGCAGAATTTCCATTGGATCGCGATATTTTAGAAAGTTTGGTGACGTGGAAAGACGGTGCTGACTATACTTTCTGGCGTGTGAATGGTTTGGCTAATAACTTGACCAACTCTCGCTATTTTAACTACACCTTGGTTGATTCAATTCGACCAGACCCGATTGAAAAGCCACTTGAATTGCCCCCGGATATTCAAACCTTGGTCGATCAAAATCAGTTGTCAGAAAGTTCACAAGTAGTGAAAGACAAAACGGAAGTGATGTCGAATAAAGAAGTGACGCAAAAAGTGGTTAATGAAGACCAATTTGCGGGGGTGAATGATGTAGAGCAATCCTCTAAATTACGCAGTTTGCAAGATACGCAAGATGCTAAACAAGCAGAACAAGAACGTTTAAAAGCGCAAGCACGTGAAGATAAAAAAGTCCCTGTGATCGTGACACTGAATGCAGACAAGCTGAATAGTGCAGAAATTGGTGCTGGTTTTGGTACCGACACCGGTACACGTGTTCGTGGCCAGTATCGTCGTGCCATTGTAAACAAACGTGGTCATTCTTTTGACGCCAACATGGAAGTATCCAAAATCCGTCAATCGATTGATGGTCGCTATAACATTCCATATAACCATCCATTAAATGACTATGTCAGCTTGGTCGGTGGTTATGAGCGTGAAGAACGTGACGATGTCGGTCAAGGCGTTAATCTTTCCATTGAATCTGCTGTAGCTGGGGTTGACCGGATTATTAAAAACCCACGTGGTAATTGGCAGCATACTTTTGGTTTACGTTACCGTTTAGACCGTGTTACTGATGACGGACTTAATCCTAGTGATGACATTCCAGATGCATTCTTGGTGAATACCAACAATGAACAACAGTCCTTGATGTTTGGCTATGAAATTTCTCGAACCGACTCTGATAAACGTGTGAATCCAAGTAAAGGGATAAAGCAAACCTATAAAGTTGAAGTCGGAAGTGAAAGCTTACTTTCGGATGTTGATATGGCTATCTTGAATGCGGGCTGGCGCTTTATTTATTCATTGGGTGAAAATGATAATCACCAGTTCGTGGGGCGCAGTGATTTAGGTTATATTCTGACAGAGAACTTTGATAAAGTTCCTTATAACTTACGCTACTTTACCGGTGGTGACCAAACCATTCGTGGCTTTGACTATAAGAGTTTAGCTGCCGAAAAAAATGGCTATAAAATTGGTGGTCAAGTCTTGGCAACGGGTTCATTAGAATATAACTACCAATTTAAAGAAGGCTGGCGTGCTGCGGTCTTTAGTGACTTTGGTAATGCGTACGATAAAGACTTCAATACACCGACTGCATATAGCGCAGGTGTGGGGATACGTTGGGCTTCTCCAATTGGCCCAATTCGTTTAGATGTCGCTACCGGACTTTCTGACGACAGCAAACCAATTCGTTTACATTTCTTTATTGGTTCACAATTATAATTTTTAGGTGATGTGTTTTTTATGACTGAACAAGAACAGCAAGAACCAGAAAACGAAACGCCGGTAGAGCAACTGCCGAAGAAGCGTCGTATTCTTCGAAGTGTCATTTTGACCTTCGTGTTCGTGCTTATCTTTTTGGTGGCTGCATTAGCAGTCATGTTTTCTACAGACAAAGGCAGTAAGTTTTTACTTGACCGTGTTCTGGAACGTCAGCAAATCATTCACTATGAATATGAAGGTGGTAACCTGTGGCGGGGCATTATTTTACGAAATGTCCTCGTTACGCTAAAACCTGTCGATGTAAAAATTGACCGTGCCGATATTACACTCGGTTGGCGTGCCATTATTAATAAAGAAATTCACTTAAATAAGGCAGATGTTAAAAATCTGCAAATTATTACCAAGACACCACCTAGCGATAAACCTTTTGCATTTAGTGAAATCCGTTTGCCTTTCGTCCTTCGTGTCGATCATGCAGATCTAGATCATATGCTGATTAAAACCCATAGTTCAGGTGTGGATTTTTATGACATTGAATTAAATGAAGCGCTTTGGTCAGGGACGGAATTAAAATTTGAAGATACCCGTATGGATATGGGCTATTTATCCGTGCGCCAAGCGTCAGGGAATATGAAGTTTGAAGGTAAATATCCGCTAAATGCTGTGGGGATTGTCAACTTACCTTCACTACGTGAAAGCTTGAACATTCATGATATTCAAGTGGTGGCTAAAGGATCTCTTGATACGATTCAAGCTGGTGTGGCAACTCATACCCCAGATCTTTTAACTGGTTGGGCTGTGGTTCATCCAATGCGTCCACATGTTCCAATGTTTGGTGCACTCAAATTTAAAAACTATCATTTACCTTTACTGACTGAGCAAAAGCTTTTTGCTAAAAATGGTCTGGCAAAATTCAAAGGAGATATTCAGCGTCTTAATTTAGATTTAGACACGGACCTGAGCGGTGCCAATATCCCTGAAGGTAAATATACTGCGCTCATGAGTACGGACTTGGTCAACCAACTTGATATTACTAACCTAAATGGTCAAGTGATGGGCGGCGCTGTCAATTTGGGCGGCGTGGTGAGTTGGAAAGATCAGGTTACTTGGGATGTAAGCGGTCGTTTAGATAAAATTAATCCAAAACATAAGTTGATTCCGCAGGTGGTTCAAGATTTTCTACCTGTAAATTTAAACAGTAAGATTGCGTCTAAAGGCACCCTTGAAAAAGGCATGCACCTGACGGCGTTGGTGGATTTTGATCAATATGAAACTTGGAATTTAAAACTCGATCAAGCGCCTGCCAAAAATAATAAAGCTCAGCCGATGCTGATGGATGTGTCTTGGAAAAATATAGACCGTGCAGTGCCATATGTTGGATGGTTGAGTAGTGATTCGGGCAATGTGCAATTGGCGCTTACAGAAGGTCAGCAGAATATTAATGTGGCGACCACAGTGTCACGACATGAAAAAGGTGCTCTGCCTGCTGGACAATATCAAGCCAAACTGAATCTGAAAAATAACAATCTCAATGTCCATGCCTTTAGTTATGTGGCCGACAAAGGTCAGCTCAAAGGTAACGCAGTTGTAGAATTGCCTGATCAAAAACGTATGCTGAAATGGCAAGCCAATGTACAAGCACAGCAGTTCAATCCGCAAACCATCGTAGCTGCTGCGCCTGTCGATCAAATTACAGGGTCATTAAAAGCCAATGGTTATGCAAAACCAAATCAACAGATTATTCAGCTGAATAATATTGATTTGTTAGGCCGACTAGCACAGCAAAATGAAACGGTTCATTTAACAGGTAAATCTACTGCTGCGCTGACTTTCCATGATGAGAAACAAGGTGGAGGCTTTAAAGCTTTTGCTGTGAATTATAATGGTGGCCTCAATGCAAGCCAAGTTGCCGCAAGTAAAGGCAGTTTGATTTTCAAAGTATCGGGTACACCTGAATTAATTAAAATAGCCGAGCTACGTCATGATGGCGTGGCAGGTAAAATTTCTGCCAATGGACAAGTTTTACTACAAAAAGCCATTGGTTGGGATATCAATGCATCACTGGTGCATTTTAAGCCGCATTACTTTGCCTCAAATGTACGGGGTGAATTATCTGGAAATTTAAAAACCAGTGGTGTGTGGTCAGATACGCTAAAACGTATTCAAATTGAACGTCTGAATTTGGCAGGTATGATCAATAACAAACCTGTCCGTGGTCAAGGTAACTTGGCGATGGTGATTAATTCAAATCAATCTGGTTTTATGCCAAAACAGTTTGAAGCGAATAATTTACTGTTGGCTTATGCCAATAACCAAATTCAAGCCACTGGTAATGCACAAAATTTACAATTGAAAATTAATGCACCGGCATTATATGAAATTT
This sequence comes from Acinetobacter sp. YH12231, assembly GCF_013417755.1. Classification (NCBI taxonomy): domain Bacteria; kingdom Pseudomonadati; phylum Pseudomonadota; class Gammaproteobacteria; order Moraxellales; family Moraxellaceae; genus Acinetobacter; species Acinetobacter sp. YH12231. Next base: position 67,467 of record NZ_VPDJ01000019.1, on the reverse strand, counting down.
ATGCAGGCCTACGTGGACGTGCTTATGGCTACTTAAATGTTCAAGCACAACCACGACTGCAAGCATCTGCCAATATCGCAATAGATGATTTTGCTTTTAATAATTTATTCAGTGTGAAAAAAATACGGGTGCAAGGCGAGTTGCCAACTTCTGCGACTTCACCAAGTTTATTAACGGCAACGATGGATAATTTACGCAGTAACAACCGTGAGATTGTGAAAGGTCAAATTTCACTAGCAGGAACACGTAATGCGCATTTATTAAAAGTCAGTGCTGAAAATAAATTATCAAAATTTTATGTGCAGTTAGCTGGTGGTTTTAACGCACAAAATAATTGGCTTGGTCAGATTCAAAAAGGCGATTTTGACTCCTTACGTACCCGTCTTGTGCAGCGTCAAAATGCATCGATTATTTACAACACTGCACAGTCTGACTTATTTGTTGGCGCACATTGTTGGATGAGCCAGCAAAGTGAATTATGTTTTGATCAGCCGATTCGTGTGAATAAAAACCGCGGCAATGTATCCTTTGTGACAAAGAACCTAGACTTAAATGATTTTGCAGCATTTATGCCTGAAGGCCTGGCGATTACGGGTAAAGTGAATGGTTATGCAAAAGCGTCTTGGGCGAAAGGTGCAAAACCTAAAATTGATGCACGTTTAGTGACTCGTGACGGTTTACTTGGTTTAGCAGCTGAAGATCCACAGTATTTAGCATCCACTTTAAAATATGATGAAGTTGGCTTGATGGCGAAAAGTGTCGCTGAAGGGCTACAAATTCGACTCGATACCAAAGCCCCAGATATTGGTACAGGTTATGCCAATATTATTATTGATCCGTATAAAGCCAATAAACCGATCCGTGGTGAAGTGGCCTTTAACCAAGTTCAATTGAAAATCTTAAAACCATTTATACAAGATGTCCGTTCAATGGGCGGTACGTTGTCTTATGCGGCAAAAATTAGCGGAACATTGTCACAGCCTTTAATGGATGGTGAGATTCGAGTGAAAAATGGCTCGATTAGCATGATTTCATTGCCTGTGAACTTGACCAATATTCAGTTGTATTCTGCTGTACGTCAAAACCATGCGACGATTGATGGTGCATTTAACAGTGGGCGTGGTGTGGGCAAATTAACCGGAAATATTGACTGGAAAAATGATCCACGTATCCAGTTGAATTTAACGGGTAATGAAATGTTAGTCCGTCAAGCGCCATTGATCACCGCTGTTGTAACGCCTGATTTATCTTTAGATGTGCTGCCTTTCAGTAAGAAATTAACCTTAAAAGGTAAAATTGATGTGCCGCGTGCATTGATTTCGATGCCAGAATCGTCTGCAACAGTGGTTGGGGTATCTTCAGATGTACGTGTGGTACATGAAGGTGATAACCAACTTGAGATCTTAAAATCGGCACGTCCTTGGGATATTCGCGCTGACGTACAGGTGAATATTGGTAATCAAGTGATTTTCCAAGGTTTTGATAGCCGAATTCCGTTGATTGGTCGTTTGAATTTGACACAACGTGGTTTAGAAACAGCAATGCGTGCCAATGGTGCAATCGGTGTTTCTCAGCGTGTGAAAATCGAAGCTTATGGTCAAAGTCTGGAATTGAACCGTGCGATTGCCCGTTTTAATGGACCATTGGCGAACCCAACTTTAGATATTGATGCCAATAAAGCCGTTCAAGGCAGTACCGTTGGTGTTCGTGTGACGGGTACAGCATCAAGTCCAGCAATTCAGGTGTATAACGATGCAGGTCTGTCTGAACAAGAAGCCTTAAATGCCTTAATTACAGGTCGTATCAATGAAGGAAGTTCAGGTTTAAGTCAGGCGGAAGGTTTCCGTTCAGATGTGAACAATACGATTGCTGCAGCCGGTATTAGTATGGGCTTGGGTGGTACACGTGCATTGACCAATCAAATTGGTCGTACATTTGGTCTGAGTGGTTTGGCATTAGATGCTCAAGGAACAGGAGATGATACTCAGGTTTCTGTGACGGGTTATATCACACCTGACTTATTCATTCGTTATGGTGTCGGGGTATTTACGCCAGTGAATAAACTGACCTTACGTTATCAAATGAATCAACGTTTGTACTTGGAAGCGAGTCAGTCTTTAGAACGAGCAATCGACTTGTTCTATAATTGGCGTTTCTAAGGTGTTGAATTATAAGTGATAATCTAAGGTTTTAATAAAAATTCTTGTTTATGGCTGATCTAATAATTTTTAGACTAGACAAAAATAGGTCTATAAAGCGGTTTTGTGTAACACAACCCTTTAAGAAAGATCCTACAATCATACATATTTGAAGTGCTTAAAGCGGGTGTAGAGCTATTAAAAAATAAAAGAGGTGTGTTTCCACAAACAGTAGCTCAAACAATTGGCCTCAAAAAAGTATTAAATTTGTTGAGAGAAGGATCAGGAAATTTGGACAATTGACATAAGTATATTTGTCTCCCTAAATGATGTTGTAAACATCAATATATCAGTATTTTATGGCACATGGACCAAGAAGAAATCATTCAAATGATTTTAAAGCTAAGTGAGCATTTGCTGCGATTAAAGCGGAAAAACACTTGTTGAATTAAGTGCTGAATTTGATTTTATCAAAACCAAATTATCGACTGGGAAAATCAATTGATCGCAGCTTCATTGCAAGCTTTCGATCAATTAAAAGCTCTTATAGAACTGCAAATTGATCTAAAAAAAACTACATGCAAAAATCGGCGAGCAGGCATGAAAAAGTGATTTTTCAGAAGGTGTGTTGAAGAAAATGGGGCGCTTCAACCACAAAAGTTAATTTGCAGCTCACTTCAAATTTCAGTTTTAGTTGTCCAACAAGTGAAATCACCTCCAAGTACATCATCATAAGATGAAAGCCACTTTGAGACTCGGTTCTGCGGTAACATAACAGTTGTTCTAACATAAGTTTTGTACCGAGCCCGTATGCTTTACCCAATGCCTAAAAAAATCCAATTTGCACCTTCTCAAGCGAAATGGCAGCTGTCATCAACACAGTCGGTATTGGTGCTGGTTGGTTTACAAAATTTACGCATGCAGCAGGGCATACAAGATACGCAGCTGATGGAAAATTTGATCCAACTGACCAATAAAGCCAAAGCCTTAGAGATTCCAATTGTCGATTTATATGGTGATGATTTACTTCAAGGCATGCAGCAGCTCGGTGAATATGCAACAACACACCCGCAGCTCATCTTTGCAGGGCAAATCACGCCTATGCTGAAACAGATCTTGCCGCATCTATACAGCGTGACAGAGCAAATCTGTATTGTTGATGACGCAATTGTGCTGAATAATCAGGAACAGCATATTCTGTGGGTGGACTCCATATCAGGCCAAGGTATCCATCATATGAGTAGTTATAATTTGATGCGGCTTTGGAATCTGTCAGCGCCAACGGAATTCGTCTTGTCGGCCAAAGGCATATTATTGGCTATCGCAGAACAGTTAGATATGGACGCATTGGAAATAGATCCCTTAATCGATTTACGCAGTTATGGGCTCGATTCCATTGCCATGGTCAGCTTAATTGGGTTGTGGCGTGCCAATGGTGCAAACATCCGTTATGAAGACTTTTTAGATGGTGCAAGTTTAAAAGCATTGCTAGAAAAATTGCTCAATACAGATTAAACAAAGCCAATTGGAATTATTTTTGTTCTAAATCGGAAAATACGTCGGGAAATATAGCTTTGTGCATTGTAATTGTTGGCTAAGCTTTTTATTATTGCCGCCTTGTTTTTCGAGATCAGAACTGGATTGAACTTTGAGTAATTTTCTAACCGAACACCTGATACATCGTGATACTGACTTTATGGTGATCCATAAACCAGCAGGTTTACTCACAGTTCCGGGAAAAACAGCAGATTTACAAGACTGTGTTATCAATCGATTATTAAAAATTGAACCGAATACCTTGCTCATCCATCGTTTGGATCGTGATACCTCAGGTATTTTGGTTTTTGCATTAACCCGTCAAGGGCAAAATCGAATTTCACGCCAGTTCCAAGAACGTCAAACTTCAAAAACATATCAGGCATTGGTTGCGGGTACGCTCGAAGGTGAAGGTACTGTCGATGTACCGGTCATATATGACCCAGAACATCCGCCACTGCATATTGCCGATCCTGCACACAATAAGCCTGCGCTTACGCATTGGAAAGCCACTGAACATTTTGAGATTCAGGGGCAAGCCGTAACACGTGTAGTTTTAACTCCTATTACCGGTCGATCACATCAGCTTCGCGTTCATATGCAATATTTAGGTCATCCTATTGTTGGTGATACTTTGTATGCAACACCTGAGCAACAGAAGCTGATGCCGCGTTTATGTTTACATGCTGAGCGTTTAAGTTTTAACCATCCTGAAACAGAGCAAACAGTGGAATTTCACTGTCCTGTACCATTTTAGGAAAATCATTTAAATCCCTAAGAATTCTGCTCACTATTTAGTGGGCTTTATGTCAAAATATATTGCTTTATGGTCTAGATTTTTGCTCAAATAACGTTCACAGTTTGAGCATAATATTTTCAGACCGAACTTGAGAAAAAGGTGGAAAAATTGCAGCAGTTTGCTATTGGTCAACGTTGGTTATCAGATACAGAAACGGAACTGGGTTTAGGTGTTCTTATTGATGTTGATGAGCGATCGGTCAGCATTTTATTCCCAAAAAGTGATGAAACTCGTGTCTATGCCCGTCACAATGCGCCTTTATCTCGTATTGTTTTCAATGTAAATGACGAAGTCCAAGACCAAGAAGGTCAAATTTGGATTGTCGAATCGCTTGAAGACCGTGGTGGTGTGGTTCGTTATAACGCGGTACGTAAACTTGCCGATGGTACTGAAGAGCGTAAAGCACTGAATGAAACACGTATTGGTGCAAGTATTCAGTTAGCAAAACCATTAGATCGTTTACTTGCAAGCCAAGTGGACTATAAAGAATGGTATGACCTGCGTATCGAAGCACTGCTTCTTCAAGCCAATATGAAGTCTAGCCCTTTACGTGGCTTAGTGGGTTCACGTGTGGGTCTCATTCCACACCAACTGTATATTGCGCATGAAGTGGGTAAACGTTTTGCTCCACGTGTATTACTTGCTGACGAAGTGGGTTTGGGTAAAACGATTGAAGCTGGTCTGATTATTCATCAGCAGCTTAAAACTGGTCGTTCAGAACGTATCTTGGTCTTAGTACCTGATTCATTGCAATATCAATGGATGATTGAAATGCGTCGTCGTTTCAATCTTGAGTTCTCATTATTTGATCTGACACGTACAGCATCGATTAAAGAGCACGATCCAGACCTCAACCCATTTTTAACTGAACAATGCATCATTGCCAGTGTCGATTTGATGATCGACCATGATGACTTGCGTGAACAAGCCCTTGAAGCTGGTTTTGATTTGCTTGTAGTCGATGAAGCCCATCATTTAATGTGGTCAGAAGAAGAAGGCGGCAATGACCGTTATGACCTTGTTGAAGAACTTGCTGAAAAAACGCCGGGTGTCTTGTTACTAACCGCAACGCCTGAACAATTAGGTGTGGAAAGTCACTTTGCACGTTTACGTTTACTTGATCCACAACGTTTTAGTTCACTTGATCGTTTCTTGGATGAAGAGGAGCAGTATCACCAAACAGCTAAAATTGCTGAAGTGCTGATGTCTGATCTGCCACTCGAAGAAGGGCATTTGGCAGCGATTGAAAGCCTATTAGGTCATCGAATTACTGACGAGCCAGAACAACGATTCCGTGCTATTCATGAGTTATTAGACCGTCATGGTACTGGTCGTATTTTATTCCGTAATACCCGTGAAGCGATTCAAGGCTTCCCAGGTCGTGACTGTCAGCCTGCGCCATTACCTGCACCTGAAAACTGGTCTAAAGATGGCAAGCTACGTGAACAAATGTGGCCTGAAGAAGCGCAGCTTGATGGCTCGTGGATGGAAACTGACCCACGTGTGATGTGGTTGATGGAACGTCTGCGTACAGACCTGAAACACAAAAAAGTGTTATTGATTGCACGCAGTGGTCCAGTGGTTGAGTCTTTAGAAAATGTACTTCGTTTGCATGCGGGTATTCGCACAGCGATGTTCCATGAAGGCATGAGCCTATTAGAGCGTGACCAAGCAGCAGCTTATTTTGCGGAAGAGTCATACGGTGCGCAAATTTTACTATGTTCAGAAATTGGTTCTGAAGGTCGTAACTTCCAGTTTGCATCGGACTTAGTTTTGTTTGACTTGCCTGCAAACCCAGACGTACTTGAACAACGTATTGGTCGTTTAGACCGTATTGGTCAAGAAAATCGTATTCAAATTCATGTGCCTTATCTGGTTGGCACTGCGCAAGAGCGTATGTTCCGTTGGTATAACGAAGCATTAAATATTTTCTGTAATATCTCGCCGACTGCGCAAACCTTACAAGAAAACTTCATCGTCAATCTGAAAGATTGTTTGTTGGCAGATAAAGGCCAAGAGTTTGAAGATCTGCTCGAAGCCGTAAGTGTGCAACGTGAAGCGCTTGAAGCTGAACTTCAAGAAGGTCGTGACCGTTTACTTGAATACAACTCTTGCCGTCCAATCGTGGCACAAGAAATTGTGACTGCACTTGAAGATTATGATGACAACACGACTTTGCCAATGTTTATGAAACGCTTTATGGCGTCTACAAACATTGATTTTGATGAGCAAAGTAATGGTACCGTGATCATCAAGCCAACGGATCAAATGCAAGTTCAAGGTCTGACTTTGGACGAAGAAGGTATGACGGCGACGTTCTATCGTGACCAAGCACAGATCCGTGAAGATGCTCAATATTTAACACTTGAGCATCCATTCACTGAAAGTGTGATGGAAATGATTAATACGCAAGGCTTTGGTAGTACCAACGTTGCTGTATTGAAATCGGCCGCTTTACCACAAGGTTCTGTGTTAATGGAAGTGTGGTTTAAAGTCGATGTGGTTGCACCAAAAGCATTGAATTTGCCGTCTAGTTTGCCACAACAGTTGGTTCGTGTATTACTGAGTGAAAAAGGTCAGGATTTATCGCAAAAAATTGCACCTGAAATTTTACGTCCTTATTTACATCATCTTGATGGTAACAGTTGCCGCCAAGTGGTTAAGGCGCGTCGTGATGTCATTGAACAGCGTTATAAGCAAGCGCTTGAAATTGCTCGTGGTGCATTACCGGGCTTTAAACAACAAGCCAAAGAAATCTATGGTAGCAAATGGCAGTATGAAATTGACCGTTTGACTTATTTGAAGCAGTTCAACCCAAGTATTCGTGAAGACGAAATTGCACGTTTACAAAAACTGCAAAAAGAAGGTTTAACACTGCTTGATGGTCTAGCGGTTACACCAGAAGCGATTCAAATTATGGTAGTGGTTAAGCCATAAGTTAAGAATCTTAAAAAAGCACCTTCGGGTGCTTTTTTTTATGGCTAAAATTATAACTGTAAAATTAATCACGACAGATTTAAGCTAAATCAAAGTTTTGTATTGTTTATTTTTAATCTAAATTGTCGACATCGGCATAAAAAAAGTAACTATTTTTCAGTAATTCTACAGCTTGATCAAAATCTTCTAGTTCATCCAACATATAAAATATGGCTTCGAGCTTGGTAAAGTCCGGATGATTTTTTGCTAACTGAATTTGGATCGTACATCGGTCTGCTTGGCTGCGTGTTGCATAATGAGCAGTAAGTAAATCAAAGTTGATGTCAATGCATAGCGGCTGTTTTAAGGCAATGGCACCACAATAAGCATGTATTTCAGGTAATAAACGTAAGACTAAATCAGCCTCTTTGCTTTCCGCCACGATGAGCTCTGGGTCTGCGGTCTTACACAAAGCGAGTACTTCAGTTAACAGGGTTGAGTCATCTAGTGTATGGTCTAACACGATGACTTTTTGCGGTTGGGTTAAATCAAAGTCATTTATTAAAATCATAAAACCTCCTGAAAATAGAATGGTTATGCTTTATTTATCTGCGCTATAAAATGAAATGGTGCTACGTTTCGAATCTAAAATTTTCTAAAAATGGTTTTGGATAATGTGTTCAGTCTATGAACGTTCTAAAGTTAATCATGGCGTAGAAAAGCGCCATTTTCTGATTCGAAGCTCAGTTAAATACTGAAATTGTAAAATAGGGTGCTACGCTTCATGCTCATTGCGATACCCAATATACATGCTTTGATTAGTAAAAGAATCGGCATCGCGACATAAGCTGTCGTGATTGATGTCAATTGAATTATGAAGGTGAAATGATTAAATGTATTCTGACATACAGAGATAGCATCATATTCAAATGATTGATCACGAACTGTCTTAATGTCGTGTTTTGATGCTTTAGTTAAGTAAAGTTTTGGCTTGGTTAAATTTATACGTCGATGCTAGCGAGTTGTGGGTAGTTCCGTTAAAATGCTTCAAATTTCAGCAGTTCGTTAGAAGAAAATAAAAATATGAAATCCTTAATTACCTTAGGTAGTAAAACGTCACACGGTGGTGTGGTTTCAGAATGTGAACCTTCATTTGTGATTAATGGTATTGCGGTGCATTTAAACGGCATGAAACATTATTGCCCGAAATGTAATTCGACTGTGGCTGCGATCGCGGCAGATCAAAGTACAACGGTAAAGGGGCGAGGTGTTGTGGTTGCTGGAGATAAAACCAGTTGTGGCGCAACATTTTTACCGAATCAATCAATGGTCGGTTCACAAAAATAATCTGCAAACTGACTTTGAGGTCATCTAGATAAACTTATTGAGTCCTGTTTAAATCGTATTGATCTCTTTATGATGTGGCATCATCAGTTGATTGGATGAGTTTTAGATGAAAAGCGCGATCCATTTTACCCATGCCAATGGTATTCCTGCTGCAAGTTATCGAAAGTTTTTATCCTACTTTGCACCGCAATTTGATGTGAAGGTGATTCCGCTTATTGGTATGGATGAGCGCTATCCGATCACCAAAGATTGGCGATATTTGGTCGATCAAGTCATAGCAGATATCGAGCACCAATTTCCAAAACAACAAGTGATTGGGCTTGGGCATTCTTTTGGCTCTTTAGTCACCCTTATGGCGGCTTATCAGCGTCCAGATTTGTTTTCGCAATTGGTCATTATGGACCCGCCTTTTGTGATAGGCCCCAAATCTGCCATTTTTGAAGGCATGCAAAAGTTAAGGCTGAAAGCTGTCGATAAAATCACGCCTGCAGCGATCACGCTGAAGCGCAATGACCATTGGTTAAACTTGGATGAAGCCTATACGGCACTACGGAATAATCGTTTATTTAAAAGTTTTGATGCGCAGTGTTTTGAAGATTACATCGCACAAGGCATTCAAGCTGATGAAAAACGCGGTGGCGTGACCCTCAGCATTCCAAAAGCCGTCGAAGCACAAATTTTCCGTACAGTGCCTGCATGGTGGTGGCGTACCCCACGGAAAGCCCCTCAAATGCCTGTACACCTTATCACCGCAAATGACAGCCATTTTTATAAACAAGGTTTGCCTGACGGAATGAAGAAAACCTATGGTATAGATTATAGTGTGGTTGATGGTGGGCACATGTTTCCACTTGAGCAGCCGAAACAGACAGCGCTACACGTCATGCAGTACTTACAGCATTAGAAAAATATATTTTGCTCATAAAAAAGGAGACCTGAACGTCTTCTTTTTTTCTCACCGTTAATTTTTAGCGAATTTGGGCTTCGTCTAGATGGCGAGCACCTTCCAATATCATACGAATCATAATCATGGTTTGTTCGGCAACTTCTTTGCGTTGTTCTGTCGGTAGATCAATGACTTTCGCACCCATGTTAAACACCAATTGGGTAATACCACGTGCCACGATGTCAGGATGAGCCAACTTGCTCTGATTTAAACGCTCTAGGACGATTAAATCTTCTCTTAATTCTTGTTGGAAATAGTTGAGTTGACGCTCAACTGCATTTTTATAAGAATGCGAACCAGTATAGCCTTCACGAAGCAACAGGCTTAAGTTGCCTTCATCGGCATCTAGCTGCTGAATAAATACTTCAACTGAACTACGAATAATACTGCTTTGGCGTGATGCCTGAAGGCGTGCTTCATGCAAAATTTGACGTAACACACCGCCAGCTCGATCAATCAACTCAATGGCTAATTCATCAATATCTTTGAAATGACGATAGAAACTATTTGGAGCAATGCCAGCTTCACGTGCAACTTCACGCAAACTCAGTGATGAAATACTTTTTTGTGGACCAATTAAATTAAGCGCTGCCTGAAACAGTTCTTCCTTGGTAATTGTTGCTTTACGACCTACAGTGCGAACTGTAAGTGGAGTTTCAGCTTCAGAATGTAAATCTTCCTGGTACATGTTAACCATATTCGTCTGTGCAGACTGAGTCATATTTTTTAATAGATTAAAAACATTAACATATTATAGCGTCTGCTAATAGCTTTTGTGAAAATGTCGATTAAATGCACAAGCGTATATACAAATATATATACATGTGTATAATAATTAAAAACCTCCCATGAGTTGTATTTGATTATGCATGTACTCGAAAAAGCGAAAAAGCCTTTAAACGCAATCAAAGACAGTGTTGTAGACGTCAATGCGGTAAATTTCTGGTTGCAGAAATTTAATCCGTTATGGTCTGGTAATCAAGCACTCGGCAAAATTGTACAAAAAGAAAATGCAGCAAATGAGATGGTTAGCCTAACCATACAGGTGAACCGTTTGTTTAAAATTGGCGAAGCTGGTCAGCATCATCCTGTTTTTGCTTGCGTAAATGGTATCCGTTACGAACGTACTTATAGTTTGACTCAGTTGGATGATCAACACGTATTACTTAGCGTAAAAAAAGTGAATACGGGTATTGTGAGTACTTGGCTCGTAGAACAAGCGCAAGTGGGTGATATCTTAGAATTTGGTCAGCCTTTTGGTGATATGACTTTGGTGTCAAATTCTGCGCCGTTGCTACTATTGGCTGCGGGTAGTGGTATTACGCCAATGTTAAGTTTGTTGAAAACGATGAGCAAAACCAAGAAAATTGCGGAGCAACCAATTCAGTTAATGTATTGGGTTAAGTATCACGATGATGCCGCATTCAAATTACGCTTCGAAGCTTTGGCAAATCAATATCCAAACTTTAAATTTCAAATTTTCTTTACCCAAGAAGAAGTTGCTGATCCACGATTAAATGCCGCTCACGCTGCTCAAATTGACGACATTGAGCACAGTACTGTGTTTGCATGTGGTCCATCGGGTTTCGTCACTCAGGCCGAAGCGTTATTTGATCATGCACAATGCTTTATGAGTGAAGCATTTAGCATGAGCCCAATTGCAACGGATGAGATTGGCTTTGTGAATGTCACACTTACACAATCCAATAAAACCGTCAGTATTCCAAAAGGCCAATCAATTTTAGCCAGTCTTGAGCAGCAAAATATCAAACTAAATCACGGTTGCCGTATGGGCATTTGTAATAAATGTGCCTGCAATAAAGTGGAAGGTTCGACTAAAAATATGGTCAATGGTAGCCAAAATACAGAGCCGGGTAATTTACTCAAAATTTGTGTGAACTCAGCACAGTCAGATCTTGTTATTGATTTATAAGGTAGAAAAATATGAACATGCCTGTAAAAATTGAATATTTTAAAAATCCCAAAAACCGTGAGTTAACCCAATCGCAATTAGACGAACTTGCGCGTGAGCTTGATGCGATTAAGCAAGAAGTTTTAGATGACTTAGGTGAAAAAGACGCGAAATACATTCGCCGTGTGTATTCGACAGTTCGTTATTCATCTATGGCGGGTCGTGCTTTATTGTTTGCAGGTTGGTTCCCACCAGCGTGGATTTTGGGCACAGGTCTTTTAGGTTTTGCCAAAATCATGGAAAACATGGAATTGGGTCATAATGTCATGCACGGTCAATATGACTGGATGAATGATCCTAAATTCAATGGTCAGACCTACGAATGGGATATCGTAGGGACAGCAGATAACTGGCGCCAAACTCACAATTTTAAACATCATACCTATACCAACATTAAAGGTATGGATGATGATATTGGTTATGGTCTCGTTCGTTTGTTCCCAGAACAGCGTTGGAAGCCGGGCTATCTATTACAACCGATTTATAGCATTCCATTTTGCTTATTGTTCCAATGGGGTGTTGCCATTCAAAACCTTGAATTGGGTAAATACTTTAAAGGTCGCAAAACAAAGCAGCAGACCAAAGAAGAATGGAAGCCAATGCAAGCCAAAATCGGCAAGCAATTATTTAAAGACTATGTGTTCTTCCCGCTTATTGCAGGGCCGGCAGCATTACCTGTGCTCACAGGGAACCTAGTGGCAAATGGTCTTCGTAATATCTGGACGTTTAGTATTATTTTCTGTGGTCACTTCACCAAAGATGTTGAAGTTTTCCCGAAAAAAGTACTTGAAAATGAAAGTCGTGGACATTGGTACATGCGTCAAATTCGTGGTTCTTCAAATCTTACCGGTTCAGAAGCATTTCACATTTTGACAGGGCATTTAAGCCATCAGATCGAACACCATTTATACCCTGATGTTCCTGCGCGTCGTTATCGTAAAATGGCGCCAAAAGTACAGGCCGTATGTGAAAAATATGGTTTGAACTATAACAACGCAAGCTTAGTGAAACAGTACGGCAGTGTACTAAAACGTATTGTGAAATATGCATTTCCATTTAAAAAGTAATAAACGCTACACTAAATTTACGGGAAAAAAAGCCATGCAATTGCATGGCTTTTTTATATTAACTTTGGGGAAATATCTATTTTACTTTTTGATATGTAATTTGAGGATCTTAATCAAATTCATATAATTTCCTTTTTTAGCCATACGAATGACCAATTCAATTTCTTCTTTCGTCCACATCTGGCGAGTGGCTGAGAAGGCAAATTGAGCAAGGAGTACAAATGGATTTTCGCCAAATTTAATATGGAGGCCTTTGACATATTTCGGTGGATTGAATTGATTCATATTCTTTTCCCGCTTTTAATATTTGACCGCATTATTTCTAATTAATGAGAAAAATAGCACACTATAAAGTCAAAATAAAAGCAGAATTTTCAAAATTTACCCATATATTAGAGCGACTTAAATTTAAGTTTGTGATTGTTAACTTTGATTAATAAACCAAACTAAATCACTCGACTTTAGTCGAGTTCAGGTAGGCACTTATCCTGTCCATTCATGAAATGGTGGGTGGCCAGTTCAAACATAGCGAGGTCTTCATCGCTATTTCCATAGGCATAAACATGCTCATAGTCTTGAAGGTTAAATTGTTCCAAAACTCGAATTTTCTTTTGCTCACCACTACAGTCTAAGGTTTGATACAAACCAGTCAGTATTTGGTCATTGGCTGCTGTTTCGGTGCAAATCAGTTTGACCCCGAGCTTTTCGGCGACAGGTTTAAGATATAAATCGACGGATGCAGAAACCAATACGACTTCATGACCGCGTTTTTGGTGTTGCTGTAATTGTTCATATAGCGAAGGATTGAGTTCCGCCATCAAATGTTCAGCATATTGTGCTGCTTGATTTAAAACCTGCTCATGATTGGCTTGGCTAAACATTGCGGCATATAGGCGAGGACGCATTGCATGGGCAGGATATAGCTTGAGATAATAGCCTTGAATCCAAGGAAGAATTTTAATCCCTTGGCGCACGATATGCCGTTTAGGCAGGGAATAGAAGATGAACCCTGTAAAACTGTCTTTATTACACAGGGTTCCGTCAAAATCGAATAAGGCTAGAGTTTTAGGTTTTTGATGCGGCGCATGCATGTTTGATAACGTCCATCGACTCGTGTGGCAAACCAATTGGTATTGTAATCACGGCTTAATTTCGGCCCAGAAATTACGACTTCAGGCATCATGGCATAAAACGGTTCTTTACCAGTCTTTTCTTGGTACAACTTTTTGACCGCTTTATACGTCAAAGTATCTTCAAAGTCCTGATCTTTTTCTTTTTTAAGATCTGAACGAATTTGACGTGGCGTCGCGATCACATTGTTTTCTGCAAAAACGGCAATCAGCGCGGTTTCAGACTGGCTTTTTGCTGAATGTGGAGAACCATCTTTATTATAAAGCAAGAGGTCACCATCTAAGCCGAGCTCAGCAGGGGTTAAGTCATTTAACATGCTTTGGAATGCCGCATTACGACTCGAATAACGACCCGAGTTATAATCTGCAAAACGATAAATTGGTTTGTCATATTCAGCTGGATACATCATTAAACGGTGGATGCCATAATACAAACCGCCATATTGGCTATACATGTCTGTACGCAGTGCAGCAATATTTCCACCTTGGCGTTTGTGGTCTTTGGCATAGCCTATATGGACTTGCATCGAACCCAAAGTGGTAATTGGGTTGAGCTTTTCACCAATATCTTGTCCAACCAGTTTCGCTGCGCCTGTTAATGCACTCACGTGATAATGTTTAGACATATAGTCAAAAATTTCACGATATAGTTCGTCTAGTTCACGTTCAGTTTGAACACGGCGCATTTGGCTCAAATAGTTATCTTCTGGACTTGGCTGATTTTTTAACACATCTTGGAAATAGCCAGCGACTGTACCACCGATGCCATCACCCAATTTATCTTTAAACTTTTCTTCAAGACGATCTTGAACTTCTTTAACGGCTTTTTCACCGAGTCCCGGCACATGTGGGTCAGCAACAAAATTGGACTCTTGATCGACCACAGCAACAATCGTACAGACATTTTCTTTCGTGGTCGGAATACCGAGCTGATCACTAATGTCATAGATATCATTGGCCCATGAAAGACGTTCATTCACGCGAGGTGGAATGGCTTTTTTAATCTGTTCTGCTTCCATAGTGGGTTCATCTTTGCTCCACCATGAACCATTACCACAGGCAGCCAAGCCAATGGATAAAGCCAGTACAGAAAGGGATTTAAAGCATAATGTGGTCGAAAAAGTTTTGTTCATATTTTCCAATAAACTCAGCCATATGGGGGCGACAAAGCAGGAGCAGTATACTATGCAAAATACATAAGTAATGAATAAATATGTATATGCCTCATAGGGGACTGTCAATCTATTTATGGAGATCTACGCGTGTAAAAACAAGCAGTTCTGTCAGGATGATTGGAAAAAGAATGCTTTTTGAGCTAAATAGATGAATATTCCAATATCATTTTCAACAGATTATAAAAATGAAGGTATATACTAGCTGAAATCCATAATTTTTTAAGGGAATTATTATGCCAGCTAAATTTTTCAGTCGTTTCTTGGGTTTGATTGCGTTAGTTATGGTATTGGGGGCAATCATTATTAACTTTGTTGTGGCTAAACCGATGGTGGAATATTGGATCTTACTCTTATTACCTTGTTTTGCTGTTCCAATTTTAACCTCAGTGATGATCACGAAGGATGAAAATCTTTAACATCATCGTTCAGTAAATCTATTTTTCAATCCAATAGATGATGAATACACAGTCTTTGCAAAAAGCTCACATCGGGTGGGCTTTTTTGTCGATATGTCTAAAGTCTTTTATACTGAGCAAATGAGAAAGTTAAAACGCCAGCACAAATTAACGGTATCAACCGTGGTTTGGTCAACTGAACAAGATGCCGTGTTGATCGAACATGCAGATTTAGCTATGTCTGAATTAATCCAGCGCTTGGGATTTAGTGAAGAAGACATTTTACAAAGAAAAAAAGTATTGGGTTTAAACCGGCGGGCACGTCAAATTCAACGTTTATATTTTAAATAATTGAAGTCAAATTCATTGACAGCTGCGAAAGACTTAAAAAATGCCTGTGAATTTAAAAACCCACAATCTGTGGGCTTTTAAATTTTTGCTCAATTATTTTGCAACAGTTTCAGAAGCAGGAGCCGCTTCAGTTGCGTCTTGAGCAACTTCAGTTGTTTGAGCTTCAGATGCAGCAGCTTCAACTTTTTGTTCTTCAGCAGCAAATGTAGTTGCAGCAGCAGCAGAGATAAGTGTAGCGAAAAGTACTTTGTTTAAAGTTTTCGTGATTCAATCTTCAGTCTATTTTTGGAAAAACAACTTAATGTATTAATCATGAGAAACGTGTAATTAAAATAGATTGTTCTGTGTCCAAATTGTGAATTTCAACGAAAAAATTATTAAAATAAATCAGTATTTTGAAGTCTATCACAAAATAATATGTGCCATTCAATTGCCGTTTATTATTTGAAAGCTTTAAAAAGAAAAACCCGAATAAATCGGGAAGTATATTTTACGTTGTTATTACAGCGAAACTTACCCACTTTTCGCTTAATTACAATTTATCGCACAATTATGACGCCATGATGAAAAGGAGGTTATTCAGCAGGGCATTCAATTTTGAGTTTTTCTTTGTAATAGTCCTGTGCAATCTTCAAATCATTCAACATTTTATCTTGAGTATAGTCTTGGGCTGCGAGTTTGAGCATGGCAGGCATATAGTTGGTTTTATATTCATGAGGGTAGTCATGACATAAGACTTGTGTTTTTTCCTTGATAGATGTGCTTGGGGCATCTAAAACATCAAGGTATTGACTGATTTGCGCATCTGACTGCTCAAATTGTTGAGTCGCTTGTTCCGTTGTTAAATCAGCGTTTTGGCTTTCAGCTGCAGCCACCTCGTCATTGGGTTGTTGGCAGGCAGTCAAAAAAGTAGCGAAAAATATAAAAGAGAGAATTTTCAATTTTTTCATAAAGTTCAACTCACTGATGTGAATTTATAGATTTAAGTTTTCAATGATTTTAGCAGTATCCCTCTATAGTAACACCTGTACAGGCAGATCTGCTGAAAGTCTGATGTTGAATCGATAGTGTGTTAACTACATGGCTGATGCATAAGTTTCAACGACTCTTAAGCAAAAGCGTAGAAATTTTTGTTTGGAATTACTAAACTATCGCATTGCAAATTTGCCGTCCAATTCCGAAGCTTCAAATTCCTCAATTCAATCGTTGAGCAATGTTGATATTCATTGTCATCATTCAATTGCATAATCATTGCCATGAAACGTTTTTACGCTCAACAGATTTTGCGAACATAGATTTGAATTTAGCATTGTTGAATGTGGCTTCGAAGATTTCGAATGCGGTTCGGGCATCATTTGCTAAATATAGCTAGAGGTTAAAACATTGAGTCAACATCCTGTCATTCAAGAATTGTTCGATCGTCCCATCGAGAGAAAACTGTGGGTGGCACCTATGGCAGGTGGGTTAGATTACGTTACTATTTACAATAACATCCAATTTAATGAGTATAAATAGTGCATTATCTAACCAAAATTATTAACGGACTAACAATTTGCTTCCTAGCATCAGTGAATTGCTATGCTAAAGATGAACCATCAAATGCTAATAATGTAATTGAATTTAAATGGTACGAAGCCAAAAATAATTACAACAGAATAATCAGAGAGTCTAGAGAAGCCAAAAGGAATGATAGTGATTGTGAGAAAAAACTGGATAGCTGTGATAAAGATATGAAAAGCTATCTTTATTACCCGAAAGCATTAGCTGACGCAAAAGCTCGCTTAGAAGCAGCTGAAAGTAAACTATATGAGAAAATATCATTAGAATTTAATGCAGAGAATGCTGGGGTTCAGAAAGATTAATACTTTTATAAGAAGCGGCGTAATCAGAAAAGTCTTGTCGCGTTAAATAATAGATATTCTTTTCAGAAATATCTAAACTAGCGATATGCTGTAGTGCTCCTGTTTTTGTCCTAGCAAAACTGTCCGCCTCATCCAAATACTGAAATATGAATTCTCTGAGTGTTTTTGCTTAAGTTGCACCTCAGGGTTCAACATTTTTTCAGGGTGCAATTCAATTTCTGCCTCTGCGCGTTTAATCCACTCATCAGCCAAAGACTTTTAGCTAAATGTTTTGGATTGCTTGAATTCTGGGTAGCCTTGAAGTTGTACGCGGACTTGAGCTCTATACCGAGTTGTACCGTCTTTTGTTTGTCGCTTAGTGACTGTACCTATAAATTTGCAACATTGAAATTTCGTGGTGCAAATAGGTTGCAACTAAAGAGCATTAAAAGTCAATACGAAGCGACTAAACGAAGTTAAACGAGGTTAAAAGATTTTGAGTAAAAACAATGTCATTCAAGAATTATTCGATCGTCCCATCGAGAGAAAACTGTGGGTGGCACCTATGGCAGGGGTTACAGATCGCCCATTTCGTACACTTTGCAAATACTTTGGTGCAGGTCATGCTGTTAGTGAAATGATGACGGCAGATAAGACGTTACGCATGAGTAAAAAGAGTCTTTATCGTGCCAATTTTGATGGTGAAATAGCGCCTATTTCTGCTCAAATTGCAGGGTCAGATCCAGCTGAACTGGCTGAAGCCGCTCGCTATCAAGTGGCAAATGGTGCGCAAATTGTCGACATTAATATGGGATGTCCGGCGAAGAAAGTCTGTAATAAGTTGGCAGGTTCTGCACTACTCAAAGATGAAGACTTAGTGGCTCGCATTTTAGATGCTGTGGTTGATGCAGTTGATGTACCCGTGACTTTAAAAACCCGCTTGGGCTATCTCAATGGTCATGAAAACATTATGCGCGTTGCGAAACGTGCCGAAGAAGCTGGCATTGCTGCATTGGCACTTCATGGTCGTACACGTGAAGATATGTATCTGAATACGGCGCGATATAGCTTAATTAAAGATGTGAAATCGTTGATCAATATTCCTGTGATTGCCAATGGTGATATTGATACACCTGAAAAAGCCAAATATGTACTGGATTATACTAGTGCTGATGCAGTCATGATTGGTCGTGCAGCTCAAGGTCGCCCATGGATATTCCGTGAAATAGGACATTACCTGACGACAGGTGAGCATATGGCGGCGCCAAGTATTATGGAAGTCCGTGACGTATTGCTTGGACACTTGTCTGAATTATATGGTTTTTATGGCGAATATTCAGGTTGTCGAATTTCACGCAAACATATTGCTTGGTACACCAAGGGTCTACGCTCTAGTAATGAATTCCGCCAAAATATGTATAAAGTTGAATCTACAGCAGATCAATATAAAGTCGTCGAGAACTATTTTAATCACTTACTTGATCATGGTCAGATCATGAGTGATGTTCAAGTTGATCAGGTCAACTTGCTTGAAACCAAATAATTTAAAGCCAAACGAAATGGATCTGCACAATTTGATGCAAAGTAGGCTGCTTTAAGTTAGTTAGATTGATTTGAAATAGATTTAACTAACTTGATTCAAATGATCTGAAACAATTCTTGAATTGTGCATCGATGATGGCCTAAATTACATATAAAAAGCCCTCAATGTTGAGGGCTTTTTTGTAAGCATTCATGTTTGAATGTCGCGTTGAGCGAGGCCTTAGTTAAAGCGCATTTCTAAAACCAATTGATTGATCAAGTCAGGTGCTTCCAATTCACGTATTTGAGAGACATTGGTTCCCGCCCAAAAAGCACCATATTCATGTACACCATGCTTGCTAGCAGCGGCATGTAATTGTTTGCCTAAATCATAGCTATATGGGTAAGCCGGGACGGTCGGGCGAGTCGGTGTGTCAATATCTGTGTGCCAGTTATTGATAATGCCGCGAGCAGGGCGGCCTGAAATACTTGATGTAATCTGCGTGATGGGTGCATCAAATAATGCTTTGCGATAAGCTTCATTTGCATTTGATGTTTTGCATTGCACAAAAGCAGTGCCCAATTGAACAGCATCTGCACCCAACTCCATAATTTGATAGGCCTGATGTCCATTCATAATACCACCAGCCGC
Source organism: Acinetobacter sp. YH12231 (assembly GCF_013417755.1). Classification (NCBI taxonomy): domain Bacteria; kingdom Pseudomonadati; phylum Pseudomonadota; class Gammaproteobacteria; order Moraxellales; family Moraxellaceae; genus Acinetobacter; species Acinetobacter sp. YH12231. Next base: position 47,681 of record NZ_VPDJ01000019.1, on the reverse strand, counting down.
AACAACGGGGCATTGAATATGGCGTTTCAAGAGCTGAACCAAGTCACGTGTCTTAACGCTACTATCAAAGTTTTCATTGAAAATGCCGCGGTGACCACCAGCTTCAATACCTTGAGCAATCACGATATCAATGCCTGCAGCTTCGATCAGTTTAGCTTCTGCTAAGTTGGTTGCAGAAACTAGAGTCAAAATACCCGCTTGTTTCAAGGCTTGGATTTGATGTGGATGTGGAATACCAAAATGGAAGCTTACCGCTTTAGGGCGCGTTTCCAGTAAGAGGTTTAGAAAATGGTCATTGTCTTTAAAGCTTGGATAAATACAGTTGAGTGCTTCTGGAGCTTCTGCATTATATTGGGCAAAGCGTGACTTAAATTGCATGATCCATTTAGCAGCAACTTGTTCATCGAGTTCTACAGTGTCATGACAAAAGAAATTCACCTGAAAAGGTTGGTCAGTAAGTTCTTGAGTTTGTAATATTTGCTGACGTGCATTCTCAACACTGCTTGCACCTAAACCCAGTGAACCAAGTCCACCTTGATTTGACACCTCTGCAGCAAGCTCAGGTGTAGAAACACCTGCCATTGGGGCAAGAAATATAGGGTGTTTGATGCCAAGTTTTTCTAATAAAGTCATGTGCATACTCCAATCACTCTAATTACTTTGCCCAAGCGAGTGAAATTAAGCAAATAATATTCGTTATTTCTTATCAAAATGGTCTTATTCTTAAACGAAAGTTGTACTTGAAATTAAGCGACACCTCGTGTCGTAGTAATGATGTATGACCCGACTTTTGAGGTGGATCCTTTTAAAATAATGCTGTGTTCACTTTAAATTTTATAATTCTCCCATGTCTGAACGTATCCGTGAAAAACTGCAAATTTTAGCCGATGCTGCCAAATATGATGTCTCATGTTCTTCGAGTGGTAGTAAGCGCCAAAATAAAGACAAAGGTCTGGGTAATACTGGAAACGGTATTTGCCATAGCTATACCGAAGATGGTCGCTGCGTTTCGTTATTAAAAATTCTATTTTCCAATGTCTGTATTTTTGACTGCGCATATTGTGTGTCCCGTCGAAGTAACGACGTAAAGCGCGCAGCATTTACGGTACAGGAAGTGGTCGATTTGACTATGAATTTTTATCGTCGGAACTATATTGAGGGGCTATTTTTAAGTTCGGGGATTTTTAAATCAGCGGATTACACCATGGAGCGCATGTTGCAAGTGGTGAAAAAGCTGCGTTTAGAAGAAAATTTTAATGGTTATATTCATCTGAAGACCATTCCGGGGGCATCTCAGGAAATCATTACCGAAGCAGGTTTATATGTTGACCGTATGAGCATTAATTTGGAAATGCCGACAGAAGATGGTTTAAAAAAATTTGCACCTGAAAAAAGTCATGTCGAAGTCCAAAAAGACTTAGGTATTGTGCGAGATCGTTTGATTCAATTCAAAGATGAACGAAAAATAATACGTACAGTCCCCAAATTTGTACCCGCAGGACAAACGACGCAAATGGTGGTGGGCGCACATCAAGAGTCTGACCGTGATGTCATACTGATGGCAGACCGTCATTACAAAGAGTTTAAGCTCAAGCGTGTGTATTACTCGGGCTATATTCCAATTAATGAAGAGGAGCGTGCGCTGCCAGCTGTGGGGTCTGCGCCACCTTTATTACGAGAAAATCGGCTGTATCAAAGTGACTGGTTAATGCGTTTTTATGGGTTTGAAGCGACGGAATTGGTCGATGAAGAGCATCCAAATTTAGAATTGGATATTGACCCTAAATTAGCGTGGGCACTGCGTCATCCCGAGCAATTTCCCGTGGATATCAATCGTGCTGAATATCAAATGATCTTACGTGTGCCGGGCATCGGTGTGCGTTCTGCTCAAAAAATTGTTCAAGCACGACGTTTTGGTAAAATTCATATCGACCAATTAAAACGTATGGGTATTTCCTACAACAGAGCACAACATTTTATACGCTGTGAAGATTCACCTAAATTTATTCGTGAACAACAGCCTCATCAAATAAGACAGCAGATTTTGCAAAGTGGCCAGTCGAAATATACGCAGCAAATTTCTCCACAATTGAACTTCGGTTTTTAGGATACAGTCGTGAGTATTTATGTCTTTGATGGCACCATGACAGGATTGTTAAGTTGTGTTTTTCGGGCCTTTCAATTTAAGCAATTTGACATTCAGATTTGTACAGATGGGCAAGTGCAGGCAGGTCTTTTCGCCGAAGTCATTGATGTGGCTAGTCACGATGAACAAGCACAGCGGGTATGGCAAGGATTAAAGCTTAAAGCATCTGATCGTGCGTTGAAACAGTTTTATTATGCATTTTTATCCGAGCAGCAGCAGGCTTTTCAGCATTGCTTTAATTTTGCAGTGTATGTGTTTCAGCAGCAGCGAGATGTATCAAAGAATTATGGTCATGCAGACGTATTGGGTCTGAGTCAATGGGCGAAGCAAGTGGGACGTGAAAAACATCGTATGGAAGCTTTTGTGCGTTTTAAAAAATGTCAGGATGGTTTGTTTATTAGTTTAGTCTCACCTGATTTTAATGTATTGCCTTTGATCGAACGGCATTTCAAATCACGCTATCAAGATCAACGTTGGCTGATTTACGATGAAAAACGCAACTATGGCATTTACCATGATCTACAGCAGGTGCATCAAGTGGATATGGATGCCACAACCATAGATGGGCAAATACAGTCAGGCCATAGTCAATCTTTCAATATCGAACTGGATGATGATGAAGTTTTATATGATCAGCTTTGGAAAGATTATTTTAGCAGTGTCAATATTGAAGCCCGACGTAATATGAAATTACATGTGCAGTATGTGCCACGTCGTTATTGGCGTTATATGAATGAGAAAGCGATTTAAGTGCGAATCATTCGGCTATTTTCGGGCATAATGATTGCATTTTTGATTGTTTAGGTGAGACCTTGATGAAATTATTTCTTGTTACGACCGTTCTGACGGCAATGACGCTCACGGCGTGTTCTGCAAATAAGCAAGAAAAGAAAACATCCGATCCGAAAAGTTATCAAGTTGCTGATACTGCTGGATTACAACGACGCTTTGAACAATTAAATCAAACTCTAGCAGCAGATTTTAGCCAACTAAAAAAAGTAGAAAGTATGGCTTTTTCAGATCAATCCGCTTTAGATGTTCAGAACTTAAAAACTTTAAATCAGCATTTTGTTGCCAATACTGCTTTAAAAAGCTCCAAAATTGCCTATTGCGAAGTAATGAATCATTATTTTGCTGAAATGTACCATCTCGGACATGTCAACTTGGCCTTGGTGAAAGACGTTAAACTACCAAATGCCGCAAATGAAGATTTGAGTCAGGTATTTGCGAATGCAGACCAATTTTATGATTTTATTATCAATCGCTATACCACGTATAAGCAGGCACAAGAAACTATGCAATATGGTTGTAATCTAAAAGCAGCTCTGACAGATTAAAAAAAGCCCCTCAATGAGGGGCTTTTATTTACTTAAATTAGCAACCTGTTAGTTTTTCAGGTTGTGGACGTTCGCCGGGGAAGAAGATTGGACGTAGTTTGACGCCGATACCGTTCCCAATGAAGGCAAATACTAACCATAACCAACCGTGTAAACTACCTGAAGCAATACCGCTGAAATACGCACCAATGTTACAGCCGTATGCTAAACGTGCGCCGTAACCCAACATCAAACCACCGATCACAGCCGCTAGCAGTGAACGTTTTGGGATATTAAAGTTTGGTGCAAATTTACCAGCTAGGCTTGCTGCGAGTAAGGCACCGAGCATGATGCCGAAATTCATCATCGACGTGATATCAAACCATAATGATTCGGTGAGTGCTTTGGCATTTGCAGGTTGCTGCCAATATGCCCAAGATGCAACATCGATCCCCATGACACTTGCTGATTTTGCGGCCCAAACGGCTAAGGCAGAGGTCACGCCCCAAGGACGGCCTGCAAGTGCGAGTGTGGCAAAGTTTAGTAAAGTCAGGATAATTCCGCCCCAAACCAATGGCCATGGACCACGTAGAAAACGTTTCCAGCCGTGTTGCTTGGCTTGCGGTTCAACTTCAAGCTGACCATGGCGTTTCTTTTCAAAGTAAATTGTTGCTGCGGCAATGATTGCAAAGAGCACAAAGTTTAAAACCAGTGCAGGGACTACACCAAAGCTTTTGACTAAAGAAATCGGCTCAAAGTGGGGAAGGTCAAACCACCATTGAATATGTGAAGTTGCAATCAATGAACCTGTACAGAAGAAGATCAGCGTTACAATCATGCGTGCACTACCTGCGCCCACAGTGTACAGGGTACCCGATGCACAGCCGCCGCCAAGTTGCATACCAATACCAAAAATAAAGGCACCGATCATCACGGACATTGAAACAGGATTAACGTTACCTTTGACTGGGTTGCCAAATAATTCACCCGCACCTAAAGCAGGGAAGAAGAGCAGTACAGCCAAAGCCAACATGATCATTTGTGCACGCAAGCCACGACCACGACGCTCTTTAATGAAGACACGCCAACTCGAGGTGAAACCAAAAGACGCATGATAAAGCGTCATACCCAAAGCACCACCAATTAAAAATAGCAATGCTTGGTTAACGCCCACAACCAGATAAGCACCAATGGTACCTAAAATTAATAAAACAAAAGCCACCCAAATCGATACATTGGATCGATTAGCTGGCGCAGCAATAACAGACATGGAGAAAAAAGCTTAAAAAATGTAGCTTTATTTTACGGTTTTTATATATTGTAAAAGTAAATATTGTTGAAAAATCACACAACCATTACTGTGTATAATTGATTTCATATATTTGTAAAACTGATAAAAGAAACATTAAACTGGATTTACATTAAATAAAGAACCAATCCAGCTAGAAAATAGCATGGCTGCAATGCCCCAAAGCGCAACACGTAGACTGCCTTTCAACATAGAAGTACCTGCTGCATAACTGGCTAATGCACCAAGGAGTGCTAGGGAAATCACACCAACGGCCATAACAGTTTTTTCAATATGCATGTCAGCACTGATCAAGATCGCAACCATCGGAAATAGTGCACCAATTGAAAATGCTAAAGCCGATGATAGTGCTGCTTGAACGGGTTTTGCTGCGGTATTGTCATGGATTCCAATTTCATCTCGTGCATGGGCCTCTAGTGCATCATGGGCCGTCAATTGGACTGCAACTTCATGTGCTAGGTTCGGCTCTAACCCACGATTTACATAAATTTGAGTCAGCTCTTTAAGCTCCATATCTGGGTTACGTTGTAATTCTTTATGTTCCATGTGAAGATCTGCTTTTTCGACGTCTTCTTGAGATTTCACAGAGATATATTCACCCGCAGCCATAGATGTTGCACCAGAGATGAGTCCTGCAATACAGGTAATGAGTAAGGTATGGCTAGAAGCACCACTTGCTGCCATGCCCATAATTAAACTGGTGACGGAAATAATGCCATCATTTGCACCGAGTACAGATGCACGTAGCCAACCAGTACGTTCCATAAAATGTTTTTCGGTATGATGTGAATAAGACATTCTTTTCTCTAAATTTGTTATATATATGACGTCATAAGATTGACCTGACGTCAGTTAAATTTCAAGTTAAAAATGGATTGAAACAACACGCTGAGCAAAAGACAAATATAAAAAAAGCACCCGAAGGTGCTTTTTTTAAAGAATGCTTATTGTTGAGCTTTTTCTTTCACGTTTGCTGCACCTTGCTCAACAGCACCTGCTGTTGCAGCAGTCGCGTCTTTAGCTGCTTCTTTTGCATTGTGTGCAGCAGCTTCAGCATTTTCTGCTGCATTATCAGCTGCTGTCGCAGTTGCAGTTGCAGCATTATCTACAGCAGTAGCTGTCGCAGTTGCTGCTTCTGAAGTTGCATCAGCGATGTCATGGCCTGCTTGGTCAGCAGCGTTTTCTAGGTGTTCACCAGTTGTTGCACCTGTTTCTGGCGCTTTGTCTTTATTACAGCCAACAAGTGCAACAGTTGCAGCCAAACCTAAAGCAACAAGTAATTTATTCATTTTGATCTTTCCTTTTGTTGTTATGCCCGTAGCATGGGCTGAATTTATATTAGCTGAAAAAATATTCGATATTTGATCAAAAATTGTTGATTTAGTGTAATTTTATCCAGCTTATTTTGTAGTTTAAAAGGCTTTATATCTGCTTATGGCGTTAAGGATTTTGACTAAATAATTCTTCAATTGAAGTCACAAGTAGATAGATAAATTCACTGTCTTCATGGCGCCATAAATATATTTCTTCCCCCAATTGTGTATCGTCTACCGTACGCATCAATAAATAATCGCCATCGCCGTTATGTGCAATAGCAATGCTTTTTTCAGGGAAGTCTTCTATTTCACTGATGGATTGATGTTCTACGGCTAGATGATTCATCGTACGTTTTATTCTTTTCACATCGCTGGTGTCTTGGAAGGGAAAAAGCCACCAAGCTTCGATGTCATCACCATCTTTAAATTCATCCGCGCTTGAAAAGCTAATGCCGAATTCGCCACCATTTTCAATTTGCATTTTGGCTTTATATTTTTCTGGAAACTTAAATCCTAATTGTTCTTCAGTTGCAGTAATAAATTTTAAGTCTAATGGAAAGGGCATGATATTGTTCTTAAATTATTTTGGTGTTATATGAATAGGCTAGGCGTAAATTTTAGTCAATATTTTTTACACTAGTTATTTTTATCCTAGATGTTTTAGTTATGGACATATGGGGCATAAAAAAGCCTGCAATCAATGCAGGCTTTTTTGAGAAATTAATCTATTAAGATTAAAGACCAGCAGATGCTTTAAGCGCTTCTACTTTGTCAGTTTTTTCCCATGTAAATGCGGTATCAGAACCTTCACGACCGAAGTGACCATATGCAGCAGTTTGTTGGTACATCGGTTGGATCAAGTTCAACATACGAGTAATACCGTATGGACGTAAGTCAAAGTGTTCACGTACAAGTGCAATAATCAAATCTTCAGATACTTTTGCAGTATTGAAAGTGTTGATCGAGATAGATGTTGGTTCTGCAACACCAATCGCATATGACACTTGAATTTCACATTTGTCAGCTAGGCCGGCAGCCACAATGTTTTTAGCAACATAACGGCCTGCATAAGCAGCAGAACGGTCCACTTTTGATGGATCTTTACCAGAGAACGCACCACCACCGTGACGAGCCATACCACCGTAAGTATCTACAATGATTTTACGGCCTGTTAAACCACAGTCGCCTACAGGGCCGCCAATGACGAACATACCTGTTGGGTTGATGTGGAATTTAGTGTCTGCATGGAACATTTCAGCAGGAATCACTTTTTTCACGATTTCTTCAATTACCGCTTCTTTTAATTGAGCTTGGGTAATTTTTGGATCGTGCTGAGTTGAAAGTACAACTGCGTCTAAGCGAACTGGCATGCCATTTTCATAAGCAAATGTTACTTGGCTTTTTGCATCAGGACGTAACCAAGCAAGTTTGCCTTGTTTACGTAGTTCAGCTTGTTTTTCCATTAAGCGATGCGCATATGAAATCGGTGCTGGCATAAGCACATCAGTTTCACGGCTTGCATAACCAAACATTAAACCTTGGTCGCCCGCACCTTGATCTTCTGGTTTTTGACGGTCTACACCTTGAGCAATTTCAGGTGATTGTTTACCGATCATGTTGATCACGGCACAAGTTGAACCATCAAAGCCAAGATCTGAATGATGGTATCCGATACCATTTACGGTATTACGAACAATCGCTTCAAAGTCAACATTTGCAGTTGTTGTGATTTCACCGGCAAGTACAACCGCACCCGTTTTTACAAGCGTTTCACAAGCAACCCGTGCATATGGGTCTTCTTTTAAGATTGCATCCAAAATAGCATCACTGATTTGGTCAGCCATTTTATCCGGATGGCCTTCGCTTACAGATTCCGAGGTAAATACAGCGTACTCGCGCATAAGTCCTATCACAGTTAAATTTAAAGACGCAATATGTTACATCGAGAAAGCGTTTAGGACTAGCTTAACATGACCAAATTGGATGAAATTAATTCATTTCAATGACTTTTTAATTGATATAGGCATCTAAAAAATTGATATGAGCTATGGATTTCTCAATTTAAATTTTTATGATGAGATAAAACAGAGATATTGGGCTTTGGCACAAGCAACAATGTGATTAGGCGTTAAAATGCCTAAATTGGCATTTTAAGTGAATCAATTATAAGAAAAAATCAAATCAATATCCTGAGATTTATCATTGATGAATGTCATGAACTGTCAGAATATGACTGTAAACGACAATTATTCGTTTAATTTGAAAAATAAAACACAATAAATACGGACTTTTGAGACTTGGTATGCAAATTGCCTATTTGTCATTACGTTGAATGGGGAAACGTAATGAAACAGTCTGGTTTTACACTCATTGAAATTATGATCGTTGTGGCAATCATCGGTATTTTGGCTGCAATTGCTACTGTATCTTACAATGGCTATGTTGCTCGGGCGCAAGTGGCTGAAGTATTAACAATGATTTCACCCTATAAATTAAAACTGATTGAAAATTATTCAGCGGAACAAAGCTGTGTAGATTTGAATACAGCGCTAAATGAAAGTATCAGTACCAAGTATATTGCGAGTAGTGAAATTACTGATGTGGCAGGAACGTGTTCAGTGGTTTTTACGTTTAAATCAACAGATGTCAATTTTGCTCTTCGCTCAAAGCAGATCTATTTTAGTATTCCAGATGGTTTAAATGGTGCTTGGAATTGTCAATCGGATGATATTTCGCAGCGAAATTTACCTGCTACATGTCGTGGTATCTAAAGTGCCGTATGTACGGTCTTGAACATACTGGATAAGTACTGATTTCATAAGGATGAGTACGACGTTTGAGTTACCCAAACCGTAGTGGGTGTATTTTATATGAAATCAAATTTCAAATGGTCATTTATCTGGACAAGCTTTGGCTGCTATTTATATTCACATTTTCCATTCGATGTATTGGACTTTTATCAGTTATAAAGCATTTGCTTTCTTTACAAAACTCTAAATATGCATTGCGCTGTCATTGATTCGCCATATAAAAGCGTCACTGTATACAAAATAAACGACATGCATAGGCTTGAAATTGAGCAATAAGCGCCCAAAATACAGGTGGTGCAGGAATAATTAGCGAAAATTTGCCCCTGAGGCTTTACCCATTCCGCTTTTTTTAAGACAATATGCTCATCTTTGAATTCTTATTCATCTTACTCTTTTAAACCATTTGTTTGGACTCTGACCTATGACAACCCCGCTTAACGAACGTCGTATTGCAAACGCAATTCGTGTATTGGCAATGGATGCTGTGCAAAAAGCAAATTCAGGACATCCAGGTGCTCCAATGGGGATGGCAGATATTGCTGATGTGGTATGGCGTGAATTCCTCAACCACAACCCTGCAAACCCACAATGGGCAAACCGTGACCGTTTCGTATTGTCAAACGGCCATGGCTCTATGTTGCAATATGCGCTATTGCACTTAACAGGTTATGACCTGTCTATTGAAGATTTAAAATCTTTCCGTCAATTGCATTCTAAAACTCCAGGTCACCCAGAATTGGGCTATGCACCGGGTATCGAAACAACTACGGGTCCATTGGGTCAAGGTATTGCAAACGCTGTAGGTTTTGCACTTGCTGAAAAAACTTTAGCGGCTCAATTCAACAAAGAAGACATCACAGTTGTAGATCACAACACTTACTGTTTCTTAGGTGATGGCTGTTTAATGGAAGGTGTTTCTCACGAAGCATGTTCATTGGCTGGTACTTTGGGTCTAGGTAAATTGGTTGTTTACTACGATGACAACGGCATCTCAATTGACGGTGAAGTGGAAGGTTGGTTCTCTGACGACACAGAACAGCGTTTCTTGGCATACGGTTGGCAAGTGCTTAAAGTTGATGGTCATGATGCAGACGCAATCCGCGCAGCAACTGTTGAAGCAAAAGCTGAAACTACCAAACCAACTTTAATTATCTGTAAAACCATTATTGGTTTAGGTTCGCCAAACAAACAAGGTAAAGAAGATTGCCACGGTGCGCCGCTTGGTAATGATGAAATCGCTTTAACTCGTGAAGCTTTGGGCTGGACAGAAGGTCCATTCGAAATTCCTGCTGATGTATATGCAGCTTGGGATGCAAAAGCGAAAGGTACTACTTCTGAATCTGCTTGGAACGACACATTTGCGGCTTATGCTGCTAAATATCCAACAGAAGCGGCTGAACTCAAACGTCGTCTTTCTGGTGAATTACCTGCTGACTTCGCTGTAAAAGCGGATGCTTATATTGCAGAAGTAAATGCAAAAGCTGAAACAATCGCTACTCGTAAAGCGAGCCAAAATGCCATTCAAGCATTTGCACCACAGCTTCCAGAAATTCTAGGTGGTTCTGCTGACCTTGCAGGTTCTAACCTGACTTTATGGAAAGGCGCAGAAGGCGTTGAATCTAACCCAGCGGGTAACTACGTTCATTACGGTGTACGTGAATTCGGTATGACTGCAATTGCGAACGGTGTAGCGCTGCATGGCGGTTTCGTTCCTTATGTAGCAACATTCCTGATGTTCATGGAATATGCGCGTAATGCAGTACGTATGTCTGCATTGATGAAACAGCGTGTAATTCATGTGTATACCCATGACTCAATTGGTCTAGGTGAAGATGGTCCTACACACCAACCTGTAGAGCAAATTGCATCTTTACGCGGAACACCAAACCTAAACACTTGGCGTCCATGTGACACTGTAGAAGCGTCTATTTCTTGGAAATCTGCATTGTTACGTAGCGAAGGCCCTACAGCGTTAATCTTCTCTCGTCAAAACTTGCCATTCCAAACTCGTACAGCAGATCAAATTGCTGACGTTGCGAAAGGCGGTTATGTACTTGCAAAAGAAAAAGGCGAATTGAAAGCAATCATCATTGCGACTGGTTCAGAAGTTTCATTGGCAATGGATGCTTACGCACAGCTTGAAGGCGTACGTGTTGTTTCTATGCCATGTGCTGAAGAATTCGTAAAACAAGACGCTGCTTACCGTGAAGCGGTTCTTCCTGCTGCGATCCGTGCGCGTGTTGCTGTTGAAGCTGCGCATGTGGACTACTGGTGGAAATTTGTTGGTCTTGATGGTCGTGTAATCGGTATGACGACTTACGGTGAATCTGCTCCAGCAAAAGACTTGTATCAACACTTTGGTATTACTGCTGATGCTGTTGTTGCTGCTGTGAAAGAAATTACCGCTTAATCTGTAAAGATTAACCGTAATAAAGACGCCCCAGAGAAGGGGCGTTTTTTATTGCAGAGATTAAATTTATTTTAAATTGTGAAATAACGATTTGTAACGAATGAATTAAAGCATTGGTTTAAAATTAATTCATTCATGCAGTATTCAGCCACGGGTGCAATGTTGCCCCAAGTGAGGAAACGATGAGCCTTTATGATCAGATAAATGATGAAATTGTACTGATGGATGCTGGTGAACAGAAATGGATTGGCACAGACTTAGAGCTTGAAGCCATGGTTGCAGTAGAGTTGATGTTGCAAGATTTGCAAGAAGACAAAGTGATTAAGATTCGCCGTAAGAACCATGAAAAGCATACAGGTTTAAAGCAGGTAGATCGGATCTTGGTTGAAAAGCTATAAGCTGAATGGTTAAAAAGTCCGAATCTTCGGGCTTTTTATTTGCCTATCGTATTTATAAAACAGATAAGAAAACGTTCTTTCAAGACTCATCATGTTTAAAAAGAGCGCATAAAATACAGTGTTTTCAACACAAAAAGCTTTATTTCAGTTATAAAAATCCAGTGATTATTTAAAAAAGCCATTGAACGTGCAAATACAAATTAAAAATTTAACTGAAATTTCAAAAAGCCAATGGCAGCCGCTCTGGGAGCTGTATTTAGAATTTTATAAAAGTCAGGTGGCGGATGCAGTGACCGAGCGAACATGGCAAAGGTTACATGCTGCTGAGTGCGAACATATGTATGGCTTTGCAGCCGTAATTGAACATCAAGTGGTTGGGATCGTGCATGTCATAGAACATGAGAGCTGCTGGACATTGCAGCCTTATGCCTATTTGCAAGATTTATATACGCTTGAAGAATATCGCGGGCAGGGTATTGGCAAGGCGCTGATCGCGAAAGTGAAAGAATATTGTGATCAGCGGCAGTGTGACCGTGTGTATTGGCTTACGCATCAGGACAATGAAACTGCGCAAAAGCTGTATGATCAAATCGCGAGAAAAACCGGATTTATCCAATACCGCTGTCATTAACTCAATGTAAAAAGCTATTCCAAATCAACAGCAGCTTTTGCGCATCTCAGTATTAAGCTGAAACTTTAAAGTTTTTAGCTGAGTCAGCATCTTGCTGAATGATCCATTCTCCACCTACGCGGAATGATGATGCAGAGGCATAGGTATCTTCCATAAATTGGAAAAAGCTGATTAAACCGTTTTGAACTTTGGCTTTAATTGAAAAAGGCGAGGTGAAAGTATTTTTTGCATAGACTGAGGTGTAGGTGAATTGACCAAATACAGCTACAGTTTCATCTTCAGCGATCATATCGGTGATTTGAAAGTCGTCGATATTCCAGTAGGTCCCGACGTTGGCAAAGGTATAAATATAGATGGCTCTGCCTGTGCCAGACCCAGCCCACGGCTCAATTTGTTTCAGTTCTGGGTTGCTGAAGTTTAGGGAAACATACGCCGCATCTTCTGCAACCAACAGCTGAGTTGCATTTTCGACGAGTTCTTTTGAAGTATTCATAAGAAATGCCAAAACGACATCTTTGGGAGTTTTTTGTGTTTAAGGCTTTTTCAATAGCCAGCGATTGTTCTGTCATTTTTGGGTACTCAGATTTTTATGATGTCTAAAAATCTTAAGTGGATTTGTTTAGAAAACCTACGACTCAGATAGGTTGATGTTTCCTAAATTTAGGATAAATAACTCATGGATCAATTAAATTATTAATTATTTGAAATATATGGGAAATTTAATAATTGAGAGTGGTTGTAGATGCTGCTACAGATTTTACAAAACTATCGTTCTAAACATGCAACAAAACGTTTTATCTTTAAAGCTGTAATACGGCTAAAAACCTATAGACTTAATGGTATTCGAAAGTGAGATAAAAACATGAACTTTAAAGCATTAACAATCGGTTTGGCGGTAGCATCAGTTACAACAATTTCTATGGCAAAACCTGTTGCCTATCAAATTGATCCTACTCATACAGCAACAGTATTTACTTGGAATCATTTTGGTTTCTCAACGCCTTCTGCAAACTTTAGTGACATTCAAGGGACAATTAATGTCGATCATGCAAAACCTGCAAATTCGTCTGTGAACGTGACGATTCCATTATCAAGCTTAAATACCAATGTCAAAGCATTAGATGATCATTTAAAAACAGCTGATTTCTTTGATGCTGAAAAGTATCCAAATATCACGTTTAAAAGTACAAAAGTTCAAGCGATCAGCAAAACTAAATACAAAATCACGGGTGATTTAACAGTTAAAAATGTGACTAAACCAGTGGTATTGGACGCTGTATTGAACAAGCAAGCCGTTCACCCAATGACTAAGGCGGAAACGATTGGTTTCAATGCAACGACTTCTTTTGATCGTTCAGCATTTGGTGTCGGTGCATATGTACCGAATGTAGGCGACAAAATTACGGTAAATATTACGACTGAAGCGGCTGTGTCTACAGCAAAGGCAGCAGCGAAATAAGATTTAGCTCCCTCAGCTAAGTTAGGAAAGCACCCATTTGGGTGCTTTTTTATGTTTGGCAGATATTTAATTGGTGCTTGATCAATCGCGATTGATCAGTAACAGGCAGCCAAAACTGATAAAAATTCCACCGGTAATTGCGTCAATTTTTTTACTAAATTTTTGATAGTAAAGGGTCATTTTAGGCGCTGAGAATAAGACCGCAACCAATGCAAACCAAATCAAACTTTCAATAAAGACTAAAGCCAATAAAGAGCTTTGATCAAAAATACTGACCTTTGCACTGATCCCAATAGAAAATACACTACTGAAATAAACCAATGCTTTAGGATTGGCCATATTGGTCAAGAAACCTTGGAATAACAGCGTCAAAGGCGATTTTTTCTGTACTGCTTGCTCGGTTGGCTTTGTACGCGTACCTAGATCTTTACTCCACGCAGACTTTAATAACTGAGTGCCTAAATATAAAAGATATAGGCCACCCAAAATCATGAGGCATTGTTGTAACCAAGCCATTTTTTGAAATAGAAAATGTAAGCCACTTATTGCACAAATTGACCAAACTAAAATACTGAGTGATATACCTAATGCGGCAAATAATGCATGTGATCTGGATTGTCGAATAGCACTTTGAGTGACAAAAAAGAAGTCTGGGCCTGGGCTGATGAGAGCAAAAAAGTGGATGAGCGCAATGCTGAGTAAGGGAGTCATTCTAATGGCTTATACGTTTTGAAGTGCAACCGTTATAAGCCATTTAGCTTTAAATTAATAGCTGTTTTAAAGCTCAAGCTGTTGTAAAAATTGTTGCAAAATAAGGGGAGCAACACGTTCTAAATGAGGTGCTTGTTGTTGGCTTTGCATGCGCAAATTTGGAATGTTAATTTGTGCTTTATGTAATTCACATGTATGCCCAATCAGCCATTTTTCCATGGCCTGTGCTTCTGCTTCAATATGAAACTGTAGGGCTAAAATATTGGGCCCATAGCTAAACGCTTGATTTGGGTAAATTGCTGAGCTGGCGAGTAACTGTGCATTTGTAGGTAAATCAAAGGTATCACCATGCCAATGCAGTACAGGCACTTGATCTAATGGCGCTAAAATATTGTTAGTAATGGCATCAAGCTCTAAGGCACTCCAACCGATTTCTTTGCTATGACCTGCATAAACTTTCGCTCCCAATGCATGCGCAATTAGCTGAGCACCTAAGCAAATGCCTAAAGTCGGTAAATTACTCTCTAAACGTACTTTAAGTAAGTCTAGTTCTTTTTGTAGGAAAGGGTAGTCATTAGTTTCATAAACTCCGATCGGGCCGCCCAAAATGATGGTAAGCCCTGTATGTTGCATAGCTTTACTCAGGTCATCGACACCAGCTTCGAAGTATCTCACCCGATAACCCAATTGGTAAAATACATCTTCCAATGAACCCAAATCTTCAAATGCAAGGTGTTGAATGACGTAAATGGTTTCGTTTAATGCAGTACTCATAGGGATTTTTCAGGATTAAAATTTCAAAATAGAATGTAGCTTGAATTGTCGGAGATTAAAAAGGAAAACTGTAAATTTTTCACAATTGCGAAAAGAGATAAATATAGAAGTTGGCTGAAGCATATTGTTTTTTTCTTTGAATGATTAGGTTCGTTCGTTGAACTTAGCATTTAAAACCTTTGTACTGTGAAGTAAGGGATTCTCGAAAGGCTTTATTGGCAAAATTTATGAGAAAAAGTGCATGATATTTTGATAAAGCTTTGGTTTAGTATAAAAAAAAGATGAAAAACCAATGGAAAAGCGTTTAGAGATGCGTATGATGAAATCTTCGACAAACAACAGTTCATTTTTCTTTTAATATCATCACATAATTAGATAACTGATTTTAAAAGTAAAAAAATATAAGCCAGGGAACTTGTATGCAGTCAAAACATAATCGAGATGCCAGTCTCTTGCATGCGATACATAAAATTTTATTGAAGGAATGGGACCCGTTAGGGATTCGCCGTATTCCTGCTTTACGTGATGAATATGATGATTATTTGCCCAATATTTTTAAATTAATTCAAGAGGATTCTAGTGAATCAGAAATTTTTGAATATTTATGGTGGGTTGAGCAAAAGGTCTTAGAGAAAAAAGGGCGGAAGGAACATACCCTAAAAATTGCGAAAATGTTGAAGGCAATTGAGCGCTAGTTTGCGGTCGTGTACGCATAAAAAAACCGATTCGTTGTCCGTATCGGTTTTTTATTTTAAATCTCTTAGAAGTCTCTTAGGAACGGTTTAGAATTTCTTTTCTAAGGTAAACATAAAGCTTGGAATTGCTTCATTGATACGAGATTGGTATAGCGCGCCAGAACTTTGTTCTTTTAACACTTCTTTATAATCTGAGCTGAAAATATTACGTGCATTGACCGATGCAGACCAATTTTGATCAAAGCGTTTAGTAAAACTCACATCCATGTTAACACGTTCATTGCTGGTGCGATTGTACGGTTCGTTGCTCAGTGCACGTGTATATTCAGGGGTGTAATTGAGGTTCACACTTGTTGCAATACGCCACGGTTGATAGTTATAAGATAAGCCAGCACTTGCGGTATAAGGTGCAACATCGCTTGCCAAACGATCAGAGCCGTCAGTTTCTTCAATTTTTGCACGTACAGTTGAAAGCTGAGCATTCAACATAAATGAATGACCATTCTCCGTTTGCTTCAGTGCATAACGTCCAGCAATTTCCACACCATAAGTAGTTGCACTATCTTGGTTATATGGACGTTCGACAAAACGGCAATCGGTATTTCCTGTTTCGCAACGACCGCCTGTAGCATTTTCTGACAGGATCGATTTTTCGATATAGTCATTAATTTCTCGATAATATGCAGTGATATTTACGCCGCCAGCAGGGGTGTTATAGCCTATGGTTGTTTCGTAAGCATTGATGGTTTCAGGTCGTAAGTCAGGATTACCCCCACGGTCAGGGTTGTTTAGTGTCCCTGCATCGCTATCTGTAGAAACTGAAACAGTCGGCATCAATTGATTGATACGTGGGTTTTTAAAAGCCTGACTCAAGTTGGTTTGGAGTGACCATTGCTCATTAAAGTCAAAACGGTGTGCTAATACAGGACTCAAATGCTGATCTTGATAATCCTCTAAACCGGAACGATCAATCCACTCTTGGCGTACACCTAGAGTTAAGGTTTGGCGCGGCGTATATTTCCAACTTCCTTCAACATAGGCAGCATACAATTGTTCATCTAAGGTCTCTGCAATATTGCTTTCAAGTTCATTGCTACGTAGGTCGGTACCAAATTTTATTTGGCGTTTTGAGTCGAACTTGCGGACACCGTCATAGGCCACACCATATTCATTAATTTGTTCATCAATATATGATTGAGAATTTCTATACTCTGTTAATTCCGTTTCATTTTGCTGCTCGATTGATAAGCGAATTTTGTCTGAATTTCCTTGGTCTTTACGCTCATATCGTGTGTTGAGACGAATGCTGTTATTTTTATCTTTTTGGACTTGGGAGCCACTTGTGCCTTCGCTTTCATTGTTGCGATAAAACATTTCAGCGACCAGTTTTTGTTGATCATCAAGCTGATATTCAACACGTGGGGTTAGCATTTGCGACGTACGATTGGTGATGCGTTTTTGAGTTTTCGTTCCTGTTGCATCTTGTGTACGGGTGAGCGTATCTGAATCATTCCACATTTGGCTCCCAGATAAACTATAGATCCAAGGGTTTGAGCGGCCATCCATTTGAAAGTTTAAATTGGTGCGTTCTTCTTCACGTGTATTTGACTTCGTCAGGCCATAACCAGCACGTACAGATCCACTCAAACGCGTGCCATTCAATGGTTCTTTTAAAATAATATTGATGACTGCAGATGAAGCAACAGAGCCTTGAGCGACGCTCGGTTGTTTGGTGATTTCAAGGCGTTCGATCATTTCGGGCGTAATGCTATCAACAACTGACATGCCACCACGAGGACCACCTTGTACAGGTTCACCATTGATTAAGAACACGGGTGCACCACCACCACGGAAACGCATGCCGCCAGCACCTGCACCACCACGTGGACCACCGCCAGCACCAGGGAGTTGAAATCCTGCAGCACGACGCAGCGCATCATTGATGGACTGATCGCCAAATTTCAACATTTCATCACGGCTTATAATAGTTTTTGCGACAGCACTGATATCTGGGTCTTTGGGCTTAGTGCTTGCTGTCGGAACTTCAAATGTTAAAGCTTCCATTTGCTGAACTGCTACAGATTCTTGCGGATTTTGAACAGTATCTGCGGCCCAAATTGATGTTGAGATTGTAAGTAATGCGTAACTTAAGCTGGTCAGTTTGAGTGTGGTGTGCGCGCCGTACATTATTTGGTTGTCCAAATGTAATTTTGGCAAAGAATAACGGAAAATTATGGAGAAAAATTGAGGAAAATAGCCGAGATGAGCATTTCGTTAGATTAGTTTTTAACAGGCAGGTGAAAGGTTGTGCGGCAATAAAGAAAGCCTTAATCGTTGGAAGATAATCCAGGCCTATTAACGCCGCTACAATATAATAAATCACTGATGTGACGCAGTAACATCAGAAGCGTACTTTGCTTCAAATAATAAAGATACGCGGTAATGTCATCCGCAATTGTTTGAGACAGGACGACTTCTAATCAAAATGTTTTTGCGATACGTTGAATAATTTGACGGTAGTGAACGAGTTTTGTTGGTGAGGTGCATTGCACCGCAAAATGGTCTCCTTGCGAAGCACGCTTCTCATTTTGCCGAATGAGAAACAACGTTTCGTAAAGTACCCCCAGCCGAAGGCTAATCCCTGTATTTAATCCCTAAATGTAAGACTTCGTCGAATAGACGTAAATATTATTTTAAAAATGCGAAATGACTTTTATGTGCATAACATGAGTAAATAAATCTAAAAATAAGCCATTGAAGAAAGATTTAGACATAAAAAAACCCTCATCTTTCGATGAGGGTTTTTCGTATTCTGGAGCGGGAAAGGAGACTCGAACTCCCGACCCCAACCTTGGCAAGGTTATGCTCTACCAACTGAGCTATTCCCGCAATGAGGTGAATTATAGAGAATTTCACACAACTGTCAACTCTCTATGCTTCTGTTTGCTTAATTAATCAGCACGGCGCCAAATAGTACCTTGACGAGTATCTTCAAGGACAACACCTTGATCTAATAAAGATTGACGAATTTCATCTGCTTTGGCAAATTCTTTGGCCTTTTTCGCATCTTTACGTTGTTGAATTAAATCTTCAATTTGCTCTTCAGAGAGACCTAGAGCTTCCTGACCAATATCTGATTTTAAGAATTCATCAACATTATGCTGAACCAAACCTAAAATATTGGTTAAGTGACGCAATGTCGAATAATACACAGCCGCTTGTTCAGCATTTTCATCTTTTACGGCACGGTTCAATTCTTTGTTGACTTCAAACAATACCGCAATTGCTTCTGCGGTGTTGAAATCATCACGCATAGCGGCATTAAAGCGCTCAACTAAAGCATCATCCAAAGTTTCTACGGTTTTTTCACCATAGACTTGCTGATAAGCTTTAAATGAATGATAGAAACGGGAAAGGGTATTTTTCGCTTCTTTTAAAGCAGTGTCAGAGAAGTTTACTGGGCTACGGTAATGTGATGACACAATAAAGAAGCGAATCACTTCAGGGTGGAATTTATCCATCACATCACGAATAGTGAAGAAGTTACCTAAAGACTTCGACATTTTTTCGCCATCGACATTAATAAAGCCGACATGCATCCAGTAATTAACATACTGTTCGCCAGTAGATGCCTCAGATTGCGCAATTTCATTTTCATGATGCGGGAAAGTTAAGTCTGAACCGCCACCATGAATATCAAAATGGTTGCCTAAGCAGCAGGTCGACATCGCTGAACATTCAATATGCCAGCCCGGACGACCATAGCCCCAAGGTGAAGCCCAAGAAGGTTCATTTTCTTTGGCATGTTTCCAAAGCACGAAGTCAAAAGGATGTTTCTTTTCTACTTCTACATCAACGCGTTCAGAAGCACCAGCCTGCATATCGTCAAGTTTACGACCCGAAAGACGACCATATTTGGCAAACTTTTCAACTTCAAAATAAACATCGCCATTTGCAGATGGATATGCTGTACCTTTGTTAACCAAGTTACCAATCATATTCTGCATTTGATCGATATAGTCTGTTGCACGTGGTGCTTCATCAGGTGCTGCACAACCTAAATTGGCAGCATCTTCGTTCATGGCCTTGATAAAGCGATCGGTTAAAGCAGTAATGCTTTCGCCATTTTCATTGGCACGGGCAATGATTTTGTCGTCAATATCGGTAATGTTGCGAACGTATTTAACGTTCCAGCCCTGACTGCGCAGGAAACGGATAATGTAGTCGAATGCAACCATAACTCGAGCATGACCAATATGACAGTAGTCATACACGGTCATTCCACAGACATACATGTCGATATGTCCTTCTTTACGAGGTACGAATTCTACTTTTTTACGTTGCTCTGAGTTATATAGAACAAAAGGTTGCATAGGTCTTCAAATTGTTTCTACCAAAAGATGGCTCATCTTAACCTAAGCATTTTTATTCATAAAGTTAAAACCCAAAAAAGCAGATATTTTTTAATGCTTGATGTCTTTGCGTTGCTAAAAATAGCGTAGAAGGTTAATTGGATTCGGTCTGAATCTCATTCGAGTGCTGAATTCAATTTATCTGTCCGGAAGATAAAAATGAAGAAATGCATCTTTTCTGCATAATTCATGAATTCTTATACATTTGGAAACGTGCTATTTGCATAGATATGATAAAATTGTGAAAATTTTTTATTTTGAAAGTGAGAGCGCACCTCTCACGGCTTAAGGTATAACAACTTTGAATCCACCAAATATGCCGAATCAAGTCGATTTTCAGAAAGTCGCATTAGAAACTTTGCGTATTGAAGAGCATGCTTTACAAGTATTAGCGACGCAAATAGATGATCGTTTTAGCCAAGCCTGCGAAATCATTTTACAGTGCAAAGGGCGTTTAGTGATTACTGGTATGGGCAAATCGGGTCATATCGGTCGTAAAATGGCCGCTACATTTGCCTCGACTGGTACGCCATCTTTCTTCATGCATCCGGGTGAAGCTGGACATGGTGATTTGGGCATGTTGGTTAAAGGTGATGTGCTCATTGCAATTTCAAACTCAGGTAAGAGTGATGAAATTATGATGCTGATGCCATTGATCAAACATTTGGGCATTCCTCTAATTACCATGAGTGGCGACAATAAAGGCCCAATGCCACAAAATGCCGATGTCGCATTGACCTTGGGGAATATTCAAGAAGCATGCCCTTTGGGTCTAGCGCCGACCTCCAGTACCACTGCAACATTAGCCTTAGGTGATGCACTTGCAGTTGCATTATTGGATGCACGTGGCTTTACTTCAGATGATTTCGCACGTTCTCATCCTGCTGGAGCGTTGGGTAAACGTTTGTTATTGCATGTAAAACATCTTATGCATACAGGTGAAGACTTACCAAAAGTGTCGCCAGAGACACCAATGAATAAAGTTCTGTATGAAATTTCAAATAAACGTTTGGGTCTCACCACGATTGTCGATGAAAACGATACCTTATTGGGTATCTTTACCGACGGTGACTTACGTCGTTTGATTGATAAACAGCAAGGCTTTGATGTGAATATGAAAGTCTCAGAAGTGATGATTAAAAATCCTTTGACCATTTCACAAGAAGAACGCGCGGTACATGCTTTAGAACGTATGAACGAAAAGAAAATTACACAATTTGTAGTCGTTGATGATACCAATAAAGTGATTGGGATTATCAGCATGCATGATCTGATTCAGGCTGGGGTAAATTAAGAAAATGGCATCGTATGTATTGCTAGAACAAGCGCGTCACATAGAAGCACTAGTACTGGATGTTGATGGAATTTTAAGTGATGGATTTGTAACGTTGACCAATTGTGGCGATGAAATCAAATCCTTTGATATTCGTGATGGCTTGGGCATGAAGTTGGTGCAAAAAGCGGGTATCAAAGTCATTATTATTACTGGCCGTAAAAGTAATATTGTTGAAAAACGCATGTCTGACTTAGGTGTGGACTTGGTTTTTCAAGGACGTGAAGACAAAGGTGTTGCCTTGACTGAAGCCTGTGCACAGTTTGGTATTGATCCTTCAGATTGCCTATATATGGGTGATGATTGGCCCGATCTTTCAGCCTTTGCTATTGCAGGGATGAAAGTGACCGTACCGAATGGACATTTAGAAGTACGTCGTCGTGCAGATCTTGTAACTCAGGCGATGGGTGGACGTGGTGCTGTTCGTGAAATCTGCGATATGCTTTTAGTTTCTAAAGGTGTATACCAGGAACTACTTGAAAAATATGCAAGTGCACCTTATTAATAAATTGATGCAGTCACTGGATTGAATCTCCGCTTATGGATACTAAAGTTTTATACGTGACAGCTGTGGTCATTGCTGCAGTAAGCGGTGGTTTTTACTATTTCGGTGGAAAGGGTAATAAGCTTCAGGCGGACTCTTCGAAAAGTATGACTTACTCAGCTGAAAACATTAACCTGACGCAGACTGATGAGCAGGGAAAATTGCATATTCGTGCGCAAGTCGATCGACTTGAGCAGGATTTGCAAAAGCAAACTTCTCATTTGGTGAATCTGAAAGCATCGACCTATCAGGATGGTGCTGTCGATGCCACGTTCTTTGCCAAACAAGCCAATGGTATGGATGATAACCAAAAAATCGTACTGAGTGACAATGTGGTTGCAACAAAATTGATGCGTGAAGGGCAAATGGAGTTTCGTACTGAGGAACTAACTGCTTTTCCAAAACAGCGTGAAATAGAAACGGACAAGACTGTAACGGTGATTTCACCACAAGCCGAATTTGTCAGCCAAGGTTTAAAAGCAAATTTAAACGACGGTCAATACGAATTTTTTAATATTCGAGGAAAGTATGAACCATAATTTTAATCGAAAAACTGCAAAAACTTTCCTAAAACGTACAGCGCTACTCGGTTCACTGGCGTTATGTTCAGTTGCAGCTTTTGCTTTGCCTTCAGACCGTAATCAACCAATTTCACTGGTTGCTGATCGTGCAACATTTAATGAAAAGACCGGGATTACGACGTATACCGGTAATGTCATCATTGAACAGGGTTCGATGAAGCTTCAGGCAAACTCAATCGTTGCGAACTTAAACAGCAAAAAAGAGATCAGTACGATTACAGCAACGGGTGGGCCAGCACATTTCCAACAAAAAACTGACCCTGCCAAAGGCTATGCAAAAGGCCAAGCTCAGAAAATCGTCTATAATGCTGAAACGGGTATTATCACCATGACGGGTGGTGCTTTGTTACAACAAGATGGTGCAAGTATTCGGGGTAATAGCCTGAAATACAGTATGAATAAAGGCGATATCGTTGCTGAAGGTACGCCAAATAAATCTGGATCTTCTTCAGGTCGTGTTCAAATCGTGATTCCACCGTCAAGCACTAAGTCCTTCCCAGGAGCACGTGATTAATGGAGCAAACCTCGCAAGTTCAAACTTTATGTATTAAACATTTAGCCAAAAACTATAGTAAACGTTGGGTGGTAAAGGATGTATCCTTTAGCATGCAAAGTGGTCAAATTGTGGGTTTACTTGGTCCAAATGGTGCAGGTAAAACCACAAGTTTCTATATGGTTGTTGGCCTAGTGCGTATGGATAAAGGTGAGATTCATTTAGATGATCTTGATTTGTCTGACTTGGCAATGCATGAGCGCGCACGTAAAGGTATTGGTTATCTACCTCAAGAAGCATCTATTTTTAGAAAATTAACCATTTCTGAAAATATCATGTCGATTTTAGAAACCCGTAAAGATCTGAATAAGCAACAACGTCAGCAACGTTTAACGGAATTGCTTGCCGACTTTAAAATCACTCATATTAAAGATTCTCTTGGTATGAGTGTGTCGGGTGGTGAGCGTCGTCGTGCGGAAATCGCGCGTGCGTTAGCGGCAGACCCTAAATTTATGTTGCTTGATGAACCTTTTGCAGGGGTTGATCCTATTTCAGTGGGGGATATCAAAGACATTATCCGAACATTGAAAGATCGTGGTATTGGTGTATTAATTACCGACCATAATGTGCGTGAAACTCTTGCGATTTGTGAGCATGCCTATATCGTGAGCGAAGGTTCAGTGATTGCAGAGGGTACTCCTGAAGAAGTGCTTGCGGATGAAACAGTACGTAAAGTTTATCTTGGTGATGATTTTACCGTTTAATTGAATAAAATAAGAAATTTCCCGTTGAATGGCGCTAGTTTCATTCAGCGGGTTTATGTTATTGTCTGAAATGACAAAAACTGAGCGATTAATCTAAAAAATTAACAAGAATTCAGTATACTTTAAACTAAAAATACGACCTGCAAAAATCATGCGATTACGAAAGATGAATGGTCTTCAATCAAGCCTCCAGTATTGGGGGGCTTTTTTGTGGATGTAAGTCTTTCAAAAAACGCTATAATATCCGTTGATAGAGGATCTAAAGACGTTATGCCATTTACACTCGCCGCACAGTTTGAATATGAAGAAGACATTAAAAAAAGTCGTTTTCAAGCCATCGCAGTTCCTGTGGAAAATGAACAAGCCGTTAAAGAATTTCTCGAAGCCAATAAAGATATCTCAACAACACATCAGTGTTGGGCATGGAAAATTGGACATACCGTACGTTTTAATGATGATGGTGAGCCTTCAGGCACAGCAGGTCGGCCCATTCTAGCAACCATAGAAGGGAATGACCTAACCAACGTGTTGGTCTTGGTTAATCGTTGGTATGGTGGAATTAAGCTCGGGACAGGGGGATTGGTACGTGCCTATGGTGGCTGTGCAGGTCAATGCCTGTTGCAGGCTGAAAAAATTGAACTTATTGAGAAGAAAAAAGTGCAATTTAGTTGTCAGTTTAATGAATGGGCAATTTTCCAATATGAACTCAATCAGCAGCAAATTGAATTTCAGGAAGACTATACAGCGCAGGGCGTAAATGTACTTACATCATTGCAAATTCATCAAATCCAACCGCTACAGTTAAAAATTCAGGATATAACTCGCGGACGTGAACAATTGCATATCATCGAGGCTGCTGAAGGTGAATGAAATAGATCCATTATTGAAATATCGAGAGCAACATAAGCATCGTCTGAATTATATGCCTTGGTTGTATTGGTCACTCAAACCGAAAAATCGTGGTTGGGCTGAAGCTTGGCAACACGAATATCAAGGCTATCTCAAATCGATGGAAACTGTTGAAATTGGTAAAAACTGTTTTATATCGCCATTGGCTCATATTTTTGCCGAACCAGGACGTAAGATTGTCATTGGAGATAACAGCTTTATCGCTGCAGATTGCACCCTGCATGGCCCAATTGAAATTGGCAATGAAGTGGCGATCAATCATCACTGTATTTTAGATGGTGGGCGAGTGGGTATCAAAATTCACGATCAGGTTCGTATGGCGGCATATTGCCATTTATACGCTTTTGATCATGGAATGGATGTCAATCAACCGATCTATCAGCAAGCTGTACGATCACAAGGGATTGAGATAGAGCGTGATGTTTGGCTAGGTGCGCATGTTGGAATCAAGGATGGCATTCACATTGCTGAGCAGGCTGTGGTCGGCATGAACAGTATGGTGACGAAAAATGTCGAAGCGCGTGCAATCATTGCGGGAAATCCTGCAAAACTCATTCGATATCGTGAATAAATAATCGCCAAATAGGTCATAAATCGTTTTTATGCTTACACAAATGCATGCACAGTGAAACAGAGTTGTGATAAGTTAAAAATAACAAACAACATTTTATAGCCAAGCAATAATAAAACGAGGGCTAATCATGAAACGAGTTATCGCCTGTATCGACTCTTCTCCATGCATTAATGCACTAGCTGATGCTGCTGCTTGGGTTGCTAAACAAACTCACCGTGAGTTGGTTTTACTGCAAATACTTGATTACTATCCGGCAAGTTATCACTTAGGTGAAATCAGTGGAGTGATTGGGTTTGAAAGTAATGCTATGCTCTTGAAAGAACTCGCGGAGTTAGAACAAAAACAAAGTGATTTAGCGTTAGATTATAGTAATAACTTGCTCAAACACATTTCTGAAATGATCCAAGATAAGCATGGTATTCAAACCACCCATATTCAGGAAAAGGGCGACTTCTTAGAGCAAAGTTTTAATGTGTTGCAAGATGACGATATTGTTTTAATTGGTCGCGTGGGTGAACGTTCAGCAGAGCGCAATAAGCCGCTTGGTAGTAATGTTGAAAACTTTATACGTGGTGCAAGTTGTACAGTTATGACTGTAGGGCCAACGTTTAAACCACCGACTCGTTTTATTTTTGCCTATGAATATTCGCCTAAATGTGTTGAGTTAATGAAGCGTGTGGCACAAAGTGACCTACTCAAACTTTTACAATGTCATTTGGTCTATGTTGGAGATCACCCACAAATCTTGGATGATCCAAAAAATTATTTAACCAATGCGGGGCTCGATGTGGTGACGGAATACCGCTATGGCGATGTTTCGGAAAATATTCTGGACTATCAACAAGAGCATGGTATCCAGTTAATCGTACTGGGGGCATTTAGTCACAGTAAAATCCATCAGTTCTTCTTGGGCAGTATTACCACCAGTATTTTCAGAAATTCGAGTGTTCCACTGTTGGTTGTAAAATAAGATGAAACAACAAATAGGTGATTTAATAGACGGACAAATGCGAGTAAATAAATAATAAGTTGTTGTGTTAAAAATAATCAGAGTTATCCTCATAAATTGTGGATAACTCTGTGTGTAGTGTTTGTAAGTAGTTGTTTTAAAAATAAAATATTGTATTGATTATTTTTTATACCTTTATTCGAGGTGGCTAAAAAACACCTCGATTTAGATTATTTAACGATTGCAATCGCAAAACCATCATGACCTTTACAACCTACAGTTTGAAGTGCCGTGCAGGATAAAATTTTCGGATGATTTTGCATGGCTTTGAACATATCTCGGATACCTTCAATACTTGGCTTGTGGTTTTCGGCATTCAGAATCTCACCTGCACGAATCACATTGTCTAAAACAATCACTGTACCTGAATGAGATAAATTTAGGCTTAATTCTAAATATTCAGGGTAGCTCTGTTTGTCTGCATCGACAAAAATAAAGTCAAAAGCTTCAGTATCTTCAGGAAGGGCACGTAAAATATCTGCCGCGCGACCACATTTTAGTTCAATCGTTTGTGCAAGCTTTGCATTATCAATATTTTCTTGACCCAGGGCAGCATGTGTATCACGACCTTCAATGGTCAGAATGTAACCATCTTCAGGTAAGGCACGTGCTAACCACATGGTGCTGTAGGCTGCAAAAGTTCCAAGTTCTAAAACACGTTTACACTTGTTCATTTGGATTAACATTTGTAGCAGCATGCCTTGATTGGCCGCTACAGCAAGATGATCTGGAAAGCCACGTTCATCTGTATGTTGAAGTGTTTGAGTCAGTATTGGATCTTCAGGAATTAAATGTGAATCGATGTAAGCATCAATGTCTGTCCACATTTGTTGCATGTTGTCGCACCTCGTGATTGATGCAAGCATTTTAAACCTTTCCACTAACATCGCAATTTATTGTTCTGTATTTGTATATTTTATGCACAAAAAAGACCTCCGAAGAGGTCTTGGTATGACAATGTAATGTTTTAGTAATTACACATTGATGAACGACTTGAGTGATCAGGCCCCCAAGTACGGTAGCCTTGAGTATCAATATGAATTTGTCCGCTGGCATATAGACCTAGGCCCATATTGAGGCTTTGCCCATGTTGTGACCAAAATTGGCATAAACGGAACTTGGTATTTTCAATATAACTATAGTCTTCGGGCTGTGGATACGCAGGTCCAATACGGAAATCAATCGCCGAGTTGTATAAGTGACGAGATGAACTTGCACCACCGGCACACTGGTTCAAAGGCAAATCACGATAAACCGATGTCACTTCAAAGTCCGTTAAGATATTGGCAGCTACTAAATATTTAAAGACACGTAAGGTTGCAATTTGGTTTTGCCATAATTCACGGTTAGGTACCATATATTCTGAGCGACCACATTTTTGCCAGTCACGTGCAGTACGCATCAACTCAAATGATGGAATGATATTGCCTACACCATTTTTCTCTAAAAAGACTTCATAGTCTCGAACGCGACGTAAATTATCGACAGACGCGACCCACGAATTGTAGGCATAAGGCACCACTTTAGGCGGGGCTTGTCTGATGGTCGTCACTTTTTCTTGAGGTATGTAAATACGTTTACCGTCGGGAGTTGTAATAGTGTGACCTTGTTTTTGTGGTGTAGTTGTACAACCAATGAAAACAAGAGGGAATATTGCAACGGACAATAATCCCTTGAGTAAATGCTTCATTATAGAAATCAATTATTTATAAACTCGTTCTATTTTAATCCAATTTGATTGAGAAAATTTGAATAATTTGCAATGAAATGTGTGCTTTAAGTATAAAAAAAGATCAGCATGTGCTGATCTTTTCATGAAAGCGTAAAATTACTTTTCAAGATATTGTAATTTATCAGCTTTACCGTTCCATTCTTCACGGTCGGCAGGTTGATCACCAATTTGAGTGATGTTCGGCCATTTTTGAGAAAGTTCAGTATTAAGTTCGATAAATACTTCTTGACCTTCAGGTAACTCATCTTCAGAGAAAATCGCGTTAGCTGGACACTCAGGTTCACATAGCGCACAGTCGATACATTCATCTGGATTAATAACAAGGAAGTTTGGACCTTCATAGAAACAGTCAACAGGGCAAACTTCTACGCAGTCTTGATATTTACATTTAATACAGTTTTCAGTGACAACAAAGGTCATGGCGACAGCTACCTAAAAAATATGGTTCTAATAAACTAATGGTGTATTTTAGGCAAAAAATAGGGTAACTAACAATTCCTTTTATTGATAATTATTATATGCAGTGCTGTTAAAATCACTAAAAACTGAACAATTTATGTAAATTTCACAATGAATGAGAATCATACTCAAAAACTAATTAAATTACATCTGTTTATCGAACAATATTTTTATGTGCATTTTAAGCATGAAACATTTTAGAACATTAATTTTTTATCAATTTATTGCTGAATAGCCGCAGTAGTAGATAGCAAACATTCACTAATTTACGCGTTTGAATGGTGTCAATGCAAAGAACACCTTCATTGGTGTTCTTTGCATATCTCATCTATCGCTTCTGCTCAATTTAGATCTTAAGTAAATCCTTTAAAGCGTAAAGCTGTTGTAATGCTTCACGTGGACTTAAGTTATCGATATCAATATCTGCTAAGGCATCAAGTACGGGCGATGTTTTTTCAACTTCAACTACGCGTTCAATGACTTCAGGCTCTGCGAGTGCCGAGAATAGATCGGTTTGTACAGCCGTATTGAGTTGCTGTTTTTGCTGAGTTTCTAATATACGAAGGCGATTTTGCGCTTCTTTGATCACAGCTGCAGGAATACCTGCAAGCTTTGCCACCTGTAGACCATGACTTTGACTCGCCGGGCCTTGTTGAACTTTATGCAGTAAGATCAGGTTGCCATTTAGCTCACGAGCAGTCACATGATAGTTATCTATATTGGCGTCTTTGCCTAACTCGGTGAGCTCAAAATAATGCGTTGCAAATAGGCATAAACATTTAATGCGACGGGTGAGATCGAGCACACATGCCCACGCCAAAGATAAGCCATCATAGGTACTCGTACCACGTCCGACTTCATCCATCAGTACCAATGATTGATTGGTCGCATGATGTAGAATCTGTGAGGTTTCAGTCATTTCCACCATGAAGGTTGATTTGCCTGTAGACAAGTCGTCGGCAGATCCTATACGGGTAAATATCCGATCGATCGGCCCTAATACGGCAGATTGGGCAGGGACAAAGCTACCACAGTAGGCTAATAAGCTGATTAAGGCAGTTTGGCGCATAAAGGTCGATTTACCGCCCATATTTGGCCCTGTGATAATCGCCATGCGGTGATTAAAGTCCAAACTAGTATCATTTGGAGTAAATGCTGATTTGCTCAGAGATTCCACAACTGGGTGACGTCCGGCTTTGATTTTGATCCCAACTTCAGGGCTATATTCAGGACGTGACCAATTTCGTAATCGAGCTTGATGGGCAAAATTAGCCAGTAAATCAATTTGCGCTATAGCGGCGCTCATCATTTGTAAGTTGCCAATATCTGCACGTAACTCATCAAGTAATAGCTCAAAGAGCATTTTTTCGCGCGCTAATGCACGTGACTCACTCGAAAGCACCTTATCTTCAAAAGATTTCAACTCAGGGGTAATGTAGCGTTCAGCATTTTTAAGGGTTTGGCGGCGAATATAATGATCAGGTGCTTGTTCAGCTTGTGCGCGAGTTAGTTCAATATAGTAACCACTAACTCGGTTATAACCAATTTTTAAGGTTGAAATTCCGGTTTGTTCACGCTCTTTGATTTCGAGATCAATGAGGAATTGTCCCGCATGGTCACGAATTTTACGTAGTTCATCAAGTTCAGTGTCGAAACCCTCGGCAATCACATTTCCATCACGTAAAAGCACTGGCGGGTTTTCTACGATGGCAGACATGAGACGCTCATGTAAGCCGTGAAAATCACCCATTTCATCATTTAACTGAGCAATGAGCTTAGATTGATGTGCCCCAATGATCGGTTCAAGTGCATGTCGGAGATAGGGAATTTGTGCACAAGTTTGACGTAACTGAACTAGGTCTCGTGGTCGAGCACTGCCGAGCGCTACACGAGATAGCACACGTTCAATATCGCCAATTTCTTTGAGAACTAAGCGGATCGGAGACTCATGATAGCCTTGCAGCATCGCTTGTGATGCATCTAAACGTGCATCCAATAAAGCTGTATCTCGTAAAGGCTGCATTAAGGTACGACTTAATAGACGGCCACCCATCGCAGTTTGGCAATCATTGATTAGTTGGAACAGGGAAGTACCATGTTCAAATAAAGGATCAATCAGTTCTAAGTTACGACGAGTGACGGGGTCGAGCGCTACAAAATCACTACTTTGTTCGAGCTGAATGCTGCGGATATGTGGTAAAGCGGTTTTTTGAGTGACTTTTGCATAGTGAATCAAAGCCGCAGCGGCAGCTTTCGCCAAAGGCAAATGGTCAATACCAAAACCTGAAAGTGTGGCTACTGCAAATTGGTCACACAGCGTTTTTTGCGCGTTATTTAAATTGAAGTCGACGTTTGGACGCTTGGTAACAGGGCAGTCTAATTGACGTTTAATTTGCTCGACAATATTTGGGTCAATGAGATCTTCATCAATCAAAATTTCGCTCGGCATTAAACGTGAAAGTTCGATTGCCAATTGTTCCAGCTGATAGTCCATTTGTTGAACTTTAAAAATACCTGCACTGAGGTCCAGTAAAGCAATCCCGATTTGATTTTGTTGTAAGCAGATTGCGACTAAATTAGAACTTTGATGAGAAGCAATCAGTGCATCGTCCGTTAATGTCCCTGGGGTAATAATACGGACAATACCGCGCTCTACCGGCCCTTTGCCAGTTACTTCACCAATTTGTTCGCAGATCACCACCGTTTCACCTTTTTTTACAAGGCGGGCTAAATAGCCTTCAGCAGCATGGTATGGGACACCTGCCATTGGAATAGGCTCACCATTGGCTTTACCACGATGTGTCAGTGTAATTCCTAAGAGTTTTGCTGCTTTATGCGCATCTTCAAAAAAGAGCTCATAAAAATCACCCATCCGATAAAACATCAGTGAATGCGGATTTTGCATTTTGACTGACATGTACTGTTGCATCATCGGGGTCAGGGTTGAAAGGTCAACTTTGGAATTATCAGCTTGCATGAAACGAAATACCTTAAAATAAAAATTTGTGCGCTGCTAAACGAAAAACACTGTTTTGATGAAAATTGGATTTAGAAAAAGTCCTTATATTTATTTTGTCTCTTCATTCAAAACCACAGGTGTACGTTAACAAATCGTGTTGCTGATTCTAGCAAAAAAAGTGACAGGAAAATGCCAGAAAAGGTTTGTCTGCATGTAAAAAAAGCAGTCAAAATATTATTTATAAACGCTAAAAAGTCTGTGTGTAAATTCAACAATGGATAAATTCACAAAGCGATAGACTGACTCAAACATCTAGCTGCGCTTCAGCCTGAGCTAATCGATATTGGTTGCGACCGCTGCCTTTTGCAAGGTAAATCGCTTGATCGGCAGCCAATATAAATTTTTGAATTTGATCAGATTCAGATGGAATGATCGTTGCCGTACCGATGCTAATCGTCACAAATTTTGAAATATGGCTGGCTGGATGTGGAAGTTCGAGAGATTGAATACGGTGTAATAAATCGGCTGCCAAAGGCTCAATCTCAGCTTCAGTTAACATTGGAAAGAGGAGTAAAAACTCTTCTCCACCGTAGCGCGCAGCTAACTCACCACTTCGATTGGTAATTTGAGATAAGACCTCTGCAATTTGGGTCAGGCAGATGTCACCCGCCTGATGTCCTAAATGATCATTATAATTTTTAAAAAAATCGATATCGATCATCATGATGCTTAACGGTTGTTGATGACGTAGGGCATAACGCCATTGCTGTTCTAATGCTTCAGATAACTGACGACGGTTTGCAAGCCCAGTCAATGGGTCATGCTCTGTCATTTTTTTCAATTGTTCAGATTGTTTTTGCATCTCATTTTGATGCAGTTCAATAATGCAATTTTGTAAGAAGTTTTCACGGTGTTGACGGTCAATTACATAGGCAATCGCCATACCCAGAAAGCTACTATAAGTATAGGTACGATTTAAAAACGTCCAGTCGATTTGATAATCAAAAGCTTTGGTAATGATGTATCCAATCAAGCCACCGCACCAGCCCGCAACCATGGCAGTATAAAAACGCATACCAACAAAGGCATAGATGATGACCACGGCATACATCATGGCAGCATGTAATAGCGCATCATTGTGATAATTACCAATCATGGTAATGATGATAAATGTGATCGCAACAGCGCACATCGAGCCTAAACAAGTATAAGCATCAAAATAAGGGTTCAAACGCGGAATAAAAGATAAAACCCATGCACTCAAAATGATAATCCCCACCCAAATGTACAGAGAAATCCATAAAACTGCGTCATGACCCGCAGGGATTACTTGATAAATCCCTGAACATAACAGGGCATATAGGAGAAAAATAATGATTCCGCGAAAACGAAATTCTTTCGCCGCTTCATCACGGTAGAGCGGCTGATAAATGGATTCTAAATTTGGCGTAAAATAAACTTTATTTAATCTAGTTTTGATTAAACCCTCAATTTCATCCCGATGAAGTAACTTTGAGCCTTTTAATTTCATAATTCGATATGCTCATAAAAAATTTAGGATATGCGCACAACATTTTGTCTATATTTAACCCGTATTTATCTCTAATATAAGATTTGTATAAAATTTAACAAGTGATTTTGAGTTTTAAAATGATTAAAAAATAAAGGCTTATATAATAATTATGTGAATATTGGCATATTCAAGTAAATGCAGAAATAAAAAAACCGATCTTGAGATCGGTTTTAAAATATGTAGATCGAATTAAATGCTGTATTGCATTATGGTTTATAGAGGCCAAGTTCAATCAAATGCAGTCGTAGTATACGGCGCAGTTCGAGTACAGCTTCTGGGGTTTCTTGAATTGAATGACCACCTTTAATGATCTTTTCTGAAACAGCACCCTCTAAATGCGCACTGGTGTATGGCACGACATCATCCGATATTACATTTTTATCTTGGCTGTTGGTGTTATTTCCCATAATTGAGTGAAACTTCAAACCTTTACGCGGCTGAATATCTTCAGTGAGCGCAATAAATTTGGATTGGTGGCTTAAGTCACTTGGTCCATTTTGGATTAAGCCGTGGTCGATTTCACGGAATAAATCTTTCAGGTCTTCTTCTTGAGTTAATACATCACCCATAGCCGATAAGAAAGCGCCAGGAAGTTTAATGATTTTTCGAGCAGCTTTGGTAAACCAACGATCTGCATATTCAGTACCACGATGCGGTGCAGCCAAGAAAATCGCACGGCTGAAATTTGGAATATCGTCAATCACCATACGCTGCTTCACGACTGGAATATTGCGGTACTGATTTAATTGACGTGAGTTCATCATTTTCAAAGCAGATTGTGTGGTATCGGCTTGGCTAACCAGTAGTCGAGCAATAATTCCGCCCATACTATGACCAACTAAAACCGCATCTTTTTTAGCTGCAGCATTGGCGTCGACTTTGTTAAAGGTCTGGGTCAATATGGAATATATTTGGAAGCGACTTTCAATAATCGGCATGTTGGTTGAATAGAACACTTGCCACACTTGATAATGCTCACGTAGCACAGAATCGCCCATAATATCGTTGGTGAGACGAATCCATGCTTCAGGGCTACTAGCAAGACCATGTACCAAGACGATGACTTTTTTGTCAGGATTATATGGTTCAAGCATGTATAGATGTGGCATCGTGAGTTTTTCATCACGGTCAATTAGGGATAAATACGCTGCCTTGCCCAAGTTGTTTTGTGCTAACCAAAGACCATAAGGTGCAGAAAAATTGGCTGCAAGGGCATAGTTTTTATTGGCAATATTGACCTGTTCATATTTGTACGGGTCGTAAGCCTTAATTTGAAACTCATGCTGATTCAAAATTTGATCAACTGAAGTTGTGGTGCTTAGAGGTTCAGCCGTTAAGGTTGCAGCTAAATAGCGCGCTTGATGGATATTAGGGTTTGAACCAGACGGATATTTAAAATCTATTGGGTTGATAATGTATTTGGCTTTTCCTGTTTCAACCGTATGTTCTTCGGGTAAAACCACAAGAAATTCGGAACCAAAACCATCACGACGGGTAATTGAACGTAAACCTGAGAAGTTGAGGTTATAGGTTGACATCAATTGTTCAATTTTACGATTTTTGAGTTCTGGGTAATGGCTGAAGTCAATATGATAGGTGGTTTGTCCGACTTTGATCTGTTGGGTGACTTCTTGAGGTTTATAACGTAGTGCATAACTGCTGACCAGTTTGGCAATCCCTTGATTATAGAAATCTCGGATTTGAACTTGGCGGTTATCAAAAATACGGTCAGCAGGCGCACGTTTGGTTTTAAACATATAGGCATAGCTATAGCGGATACTCTTATCCAATAGTGTCAGCTGTTGATCTAAACATTTGTTATACGTGTCTTGCTCAATTTTTTGTTTTTCTTCTGATTTGTGGCTACTCAGTAAACCTATTTTACAGGCTGAAGAAGACTCATATTCGATGGCTTTGGCTAAATATAATTCACTTGCCGTAGACAATAATTGTTCATCTTGAATTTGAGGGATCTGTTGTAGTTCATCAACACAGGCTTTCGGGTCTTCTATACACGCTTTGGCTTCACGACCTGTCATCGACAAGACATTTAAACTGGCTTCGCTGAGTTTGTTTCGAGAAATAATACTTTCACGTTCATTGGCAATAGAAACGTTGAGTTTTTGGTTTTTGACACTGACGACCTGACATCCACTCAGTACGCTGGTACTCATGATTCCAAGGAGCAGTATTGTTTTAGTATTTAGCTGCATAAAGGGGTCGCACATTGGGTTGAATATTTTCAAATCATACGATAATTGTCAGGATTTTCAATTCGCCTTAAATGAAAAAAGACCGTTAAAACGGTCTTTTTTCAAAAGAATTTTCTAAATCGTTACAATTAAGATGTAGCTTTAGGTGGATTTAGAACTTGCCAAACATTCCAACGGCCTTGCTTTTCAATTTCTTGAATTAAGCGGTCAGCGACTTCGCCTTCTTGTGGGTATTTCACTTTATAGTTCTTTAAGACCTGAATTGCGTTCTTTTTTTGTTCCATCGCAATGTAGTTATTTGCTGCAGAAAGATACGCTTCTTGAACACCCGCTTTCATCGCTTTGTCTAGGTATGGAATCGCTTCACGTTGACCGCCACCTTCAGATAAACCGAAACCGAACCAGAAGTTTGCTTCTGCATCATCTTGGTTGATTTTTAAAATACGTTGTGCGTAAGTTAATGATTTAGTTGTGTACACAGAACCCAAATCAAGGTTACGTGCCATCACACTGGCTTTAAATGCACGAACTAAAATATCAAAAGAGGCGTTGTCTTTAGACGCAAGCGTATCTAATTTTTGCGTAACTTCCTTGAGTTTAAGCTCAAACCCTTTGCGTTCTTGGCGTTGAACAAAACGTGGTGGATAGTGACGTGCTTTACCTTCAACAAGCTGTAAGAAATCATCAATTTCAGTAATGTCGATTTCATTGTCACCTGCTAAAGCAGCAAATTTCATCGAACGTTCTTTGCTGTCAACAGTGGGGATAATCAGGCGGTTTTCTTCAAGGGTTAATTGCTTAGATGGGTCGGTTGGGCTAGTTACCACCATCTTAGTCACAGGCTGTGCTGCAGCTTTTTGTAAATTTAATTCAAAAGGAGGTGGTGCATCGTAGTTAAATGGGTTGAGTGCGTAGAAAGGTGGAGTCAGTTCAGGCTCTACAAAAATCATGGCATCTTTAGGAGCATTATTTTTAGTTGGGGCGCTTCCACAAGCGGCAAGGGTTAAAGCAATACAAGCAACTGCCAAGGGCTTAAGCGTCATATTATTCATCCATTAAATTTATTTTATACAAAAAAGCATGTTGGTCAGTCTAAAAAAACTCTGAACAACATGCAAGTTAAAGGCAATTTATTCTGATTGCTTTTGGTTAAGCCTTAGATTGACTACTTTGAGCTTCGCATTCGCGGCGCACATCTTCAATGATTTTAAGTTCTTCCTGACTAAAAGGTTGTTCATTAAGCTGTTGCTTTTTGAACGTTGGGTCAAGGAGAGACAAACGCTGACACAAATTATTCATACGTTTTTCATTGTGCTGAATACGATCTAACAATACACGCATACCTTCTAACATCGGGTCAGTTTGGTCTTGGGTTGCAGCATAAGGCTGAAAACCAATACTTTCTGCATAGTCGCGACGACGTGTTTCCGCTTCATCTTTTGGTTTATCTTTGGTGATAAAGCGTGCTGGATTGCCCACAGCAGTAGTATTTGCAGGAACTTCTTTAGTCACGACGGCATTTGAACCGACTTTGGCATTTTTACCCACCGTAAATGGGCCCAAGATCTTTGCACCAGCGCCAACCACTACACCATCTTCCAAAGTTGGGTGACGTTTGCCTTTGTTCCAAGTCGTGCCACCTAAGGTCACACCATGGTAGAGGGTGACATCATCACCAATTTCAGCTGTTTCACCAATCACCACACCCATACCGTGGTCAATAAAGAAACGACGACCGATTTTCGCACCCGGATGAATCTCAATGCCTGTGGCAAAGCGGCTAAAAGAAGACAATAGACGAGCTGAGCCTTTACACTCTTTTTTCCAAAGTTCATGTGCCATACGATGCATGATTAAGGCATGAATTCCTGGATAAGTCGTTAAGACTTCGAGCGTATTTCGTGCAGCAGGATCGCGCGCGAATACAGCCTGTATATCTTCTTTGAGCTGCTTAAGCATTAGATTGATCCTCATTGTCTGTAGATTTTTTCCATGTTCCGTTATTTAATGCCTGTACTCGGCTAAAGATGCCACGTAATAAGTGGTATTCCATACGATCTAATTGTATACGTCCAAATAGGCGACGCAAGCGTAAAGGTAATAATCTTGGATTTTTTGGATCCATAAATTCAATCTCTGCCAGCATTTTTTCAATATGCGGGTAGAACTGTTCCATCATTTCATGGGTCACCAAAGGTTCGTCCCATTCCATATCGATGTTATTGGTAACATGCATGTTGGCATCAGGATTTGCAGTTAACTCGGTATGTGCAAGGGCGGCCATGCGCATTTCATAGCAAATGACTTGAATCGCTTGAGCAACGTTTAAGACGCCATATTCAGTATTTACTGGAATAGTGACATGGTAGTTGGCCATTGCCAATTCTTCATTGGTCAAACCACGGTCTTCACGGCCAAATACCACGGCAATTTCTTGTTGTTGTTCACAGACCGCTTTGAGAGACATTTCAGCAGCAGGGCGAGCGTCAAGTAATGGCCATGGGATGGTACGACTACGCGCACTGGTCCCAAAGACAATATGACAATCTTTAATGGCATCTTCTAATGATTCAACGATTTCAATTTGATCAATTAAATCGACAGCACCGGCAGCCAAAGCATTAATGTCAGGATGCGGGTAAGTCTTAGGTGCAACTAAGACCAGCTTTGAAAGTCCCATGGTTTTCATGGCACGTAATGCACTACCAATATTTGCGGGTAATGTTGTATTCACCATGACAATACGCACATGGGAGAGATGTGCTGAAACCGCAGCATTGTCAGTTTGATTCATGATATTTCCAATATGTTTATTTAAAAAAGCAGTTCAAACAGCGTTTAAACTTTAAGAAAATTGATTGGCTTCTGCTTGGTATAAATCCATGGCATCATCCATGCTCATCCCATCTGGCGGTGGAGGAACTTGCGCAGGAATAGAAGCTTGTTCATAACTCACCGCTTTGGCTGCTTTGGATTTGACATGATATTCAACATGCAAAGATTCTTTACCAAAGTAGTCACGCAGCTTAGACAGTAGCTCATCTAGCGGGGCAACTTTCCAGTTTAAGCCCAAATGAATGTCAGCCGTCGCATATGGGTAGTCAATATATAACTGCACGGGAATATGCGTACACATATCGACATTGCAGAAAGGCAGCAGAATATTTTGGATATCGCGTGAGAGCGTTTTACTAAAATGTTCCGGCGTTAATTTGATTTGAATCGCATTGGCACGTTTTTGACGGATTTCATTCAGACTGAAGGCTTTAGTTAGACGACCCATTGGGCGATCAAAACCTTCACGTTCATAAATTTCACCTTCAATTACCACCACTTTTTCGTTTTGAATCACGTCTTTGAAGCGGTTAAAACGTTCGTGATTCGCAGACACTTCAATACGTGCAGTACCATCATCTAGCGTTACCATCATGCGGTTTGGGAAGTTGGCAACATCGACTACTAGGCCTGCAAATACTGTAGTGACACCACGTCGTGTAGGCGTAAGTTCATTAATACGCTGTGAAATAAAGGCTTTTAACTCTGGGCGATACACATCAATCGGGTGACCTGTTAAATATAGGCCGAGTGTGTCTTTTTCGCCTTTAAGACGAACTTCATCAGACCAAGGTTTGACTGGTTTGGCTGGTTTACGCTGAACTTCTTCTACTTCGCCAAACAGGTCCATCATGCCTGTTTCGCGGTTGGTACGTGCTTGATCCGCCGCTTGAACGGCCTCAGGGAGCTGTGCCATCAAGTCAGCACGTTCTAAACCTAAACAATCCAGTGCGCCGCCACGAATCAATGCTTCAAGGGTACGCTTATTGATTTTTTTCAGGTCAATACGATGACAGAAGTCAAACAGGTCTTTATATGGACCATCTTGGATACGTGAGTCAATCACAGACTGCATGGCAGCTTCACCGACACCTTTGATCGCACCTAAACCGTATACGATCGTTTCGGGATCACTGGCATGGAAGTTGTACAAAGACATATTGACTGATGGCGGTAAAACTTCAAGACCGTTAATTCGACAGTCATCGATCAAGAACACCACGTTGTCAGTGTTCTGCATTTCCGAGGTCATCACCGCTGACATAAATTCAGCAGGGAAATGTGCTTTTAACCAAGCGGTTTGATATGCAACAAGGGCATAGGCTGCGGCATGGGATTTGTTAAAACCATAGCCTGCGAATTTTTCCATATAGTCGAAGATATGGTTGGCCGTATCCGCATCAATGCCTTTGGTTGCAGCACCTTCAGTAAAGATCTGACGGTGCTTAATCATTTCTTCGACTTTCTTTTTACCCATGGCACGACGAAGTAAATCCGCGCCACCCAAGCTATAGCCAGCACAGAACTGCGCTGCCTGCATTACCTGTTCCTGATACACCATAATGCCGTATGTCGGTTCAAGGACACTTTCTAGTAATGGATGTAAGTATTCAAACTCGCCACCATGCATACGGTAAATAAAGTCAGGAATCAGATCCATCGGGCCTGGACGGTATAAAGACACGAAAGCAATAATTTCTTCGAACTTACTTGGACGTGCCTCTTTCAGCATTTTTTTCATGCCGACGGATTCAAACTGGAAGACTGCTGTGGTATTTGCATCTGCGAACACAGCATAGGCAGGTTTGTCATCCAAAGGAATCAAGGAAATGTCGACAGGTGTAGTGATATCTGGACGGGCATTAATGTGCTTAATGGCATCTTCAATTACCGTTAAGTTACGTAAGCCCAAGAAGTCGAATTTAACTAGACCTGCAGCTTCCACATCGTCTTTATCGAATTGGGCTACACGGTTAGTTCCATCTGCATCACATAGGACAGCCGAATAGTCAGTTAACTTAGTTGGTGCAATAACCACACCACCGGCATGTTTACCTGTGTTACGGGTAATGCCTTCAAGTTTGAGTGCCATTTCCCAAATTTCGGCTGCATCGTCGTTATCTGGATTCGATGGGTTGGTGACAATATCTTTTAGCTGTGGTTCGGCCTCAATGGATTCTTCCAAACTTAAACCTAAAGGCTTGGTCGGAATCATTTTAGAAATACGGTCAGCCAAACCATAAGATTTACCCAAGACACGGGCTACGTCACGAATTGCACCTTTTGCCGCCATGGTCCCGAAAGTTGCAATCTGAGAGACCGCATCTCGACCATAGGTGCGTGCAACATAGTCAATAACACGGTCACGACCTGCAATACAGAAATCGACGTCAAAGTCGGGCATTGATACACGTTCAGGGTTTAAGAAACGTTCGAACAGTAGGTCATAACGTAGTGGGTCTAGGTCAGTAATTTTTAAACTATAGGCAACCAAGGAACCTGCACCCGAACCACGGCCTGGACCAACAGGGACGCCATTACCTTTAGACCATTGAATAAAGTCCATGACAATTAGGAAATAACCTGGGAATTGCATGGTCAGGATGATCCCAACTTCATAAGCCAAACGTTCATCATAAGGCTTACGAATTTCTGGCCAGTCGTCACCACGTTGTTCGACAGGGTACAAATGCGCTAAACGTTCTTCTAAACCTTCTTTTGATAAATGTTCAAAATAGGTGTCAATGGTATGACCTTCAGGGATTGGATAATCGGGAAGGTCATGGAAGCCTAAACGTAATGACACATTACAGCGTCGTGCAATGTGATAGGTGTTTTCAATAGCCGTTGGAATGTCTGAAAAGAGCTCAGTCATTTCCGCTGCAGTTTTGAAATATTGTTCAGGGCTATAATTTTTAGGGCGACGATTGTCACCAAGGACATAACCATCGGCAATACAAACACGTGCTTCATGTGCCTCGAAATCTTCTTTACGTATAAAATGCACATCGTTATGAGCAACCACACCAATGTTAAATTTCTTCGCAAGTTTTACTGCTTCGTGAATAAAGTCTTCTTCACCCGAGCGCTCAGTCCGTGTAATCGCTAGATAAACACGATTGCCAAATTTTTCGACCCATTCAGCTAACAGAGGTTCAGCTTTTTGCGGGTTGGACGAGCAAAGCATTTTGCCGACATCACTTTGCATACCCAGTAAAACAATCAAGTCTTGGTGTTGATTTAAAATCCAATCTTTTTTTACGCAAGGAATATCAAGCTGTTGACCTGAAATATAACCTTCAGAAACCAACTCTGTTAGACTGCGCCAACCTTTATTGGTCATCGCTAGAAGAGTAGCTTTGTGTTCAGCATCATTCAAACGAATGGTTGAACCAAATATGGGTTTAATGCCTTTATCTAAGCACTTTTTATAGAATTTTACAGCAGCATGTAGATTTGAAAGGTCAGTAATGGCCAGAGCGGGCATTTCATCTGCAGCTGCAGCTTTTACAAGATCAGGTATACGTACAATAGATTCAGTAATGGAAAATTCTGTAAAAATACCAAGATGTACAAAGTGCATAGATGAGTCCCTGCGAAAACAGCTGCTGATTTTAGCATGCTCTGAGATCAAACTTGCGTTTATTGCATGGCTTTATGCAGATTTATAAATTCACTGTTTAAGCAATAAACGCTGTATGACAATCACGGTTTAGCAAGCAATACCTTGATTAACTGAAAAAGCTATTAATTTGCTATTTTTAAAGTTGAAGGCTAGATTGCCAATATAGGGTAAATCATAGTTATGCGGCTCTTTCAGCACGGATTTTGCATGAGTCGGTGAGAGTAAAATCACTTAAGCCACTTCATTTGGATTGGCTAATTTTGCACTTTTGGTAAAGTCTTTTACAAATTGTTGATAGTCATATTGGCTTATCCGATGTTTTGACCCAATTTGAATTTTAACGCGTATTTGAGTGGATTTATCCCATTCCATCCAAACATTCCCTTTGGTTTGTCCAAGTTGGGCGAAGCTGCTTTTATTTTTATAGAATGAATCATTTTTAACTTGAGAATTGTCCTCAGCATAAATTTCAAATTTTAGAAATTTACCTTTTGATGTGACATGAAATTCAGTATTGCCGGCACATTCTGAATATTCATATTTAAGCTTTACTGGATTTTTGCTGATTAATGCATTTGCTTTTGATGCAGGCAAGGGTCAGGCTAAGTCAACATCATTTACCTTAATACTAGTGACATAGTCATAATCAGCAATGGATGCAGATGCTGCTGAAGTGATCAATATCCACGTTGTGAAAAAAGTTAAGCGTAAAATTTGTGTTAGCAGTATTGTTTGCATGGGGAATATAAAATCCTGTTCTTTTGATATTTTGTACTCAATCAAGTTTTTGTAAACGTAATATTGAAGGTTATATTTTAAATTTTATGGTGTTGCTAATTTGCCGTCAAAATAATTTAAAACTAAAAAAAATTTTGGTTTAATTTTAGCTTAAAAAAAAACCAAATCTTAAACATTAAAAAGCCCTCCGAAGAGAGCTTAAATATATGAAT
The DNA here is from genome assembly GCF_013417755.1 of Acinetobacter sp. YH12231. NCBI lineage: Bacteria > Pseudomonadati > Pseudomonadota > Gammaproteobacteria > Moraxellales > Moraxellaceae > Acinetobacter > Acinetobacter sp. YH12231. The sequence continues at coordinate 4,741 of NZ_VPDJ01000019.1, read as the reverse complement.
TATGCAGGCTTAGCGCAGTTTTGATAACCAGTCTCCCAGACTTTGAACAATTTGCACCAAAATCAACAAGACAATCACGGTCATGATGACCACGCTACTATCAAAACGTTGATAACCATAAGAAATGGCAAGATCACCGATACCGCCTGCACCTACTGCACCCGCCATGGCTGTTGCACCAATTAAGCTAATGGTTGCAGTCGTTAAGTTTAAAATTAAAGAGCTACGAGACTCTGGTAGGACAAATTTAGTAATGATTTGCAGCGGAGATGCACCCATTGCTTGAGCAGACTCAATAATGCCGTCATTTACTTCGAGCAACGATGTTTCAATCAGACGACCAATGTAAGGACCAACATAGATTGTGAGCGGAACAATCGCAGCCCAAGTCCCAATTGATGTCCCTACAATGACTTTGGTCAAAGGAATGACCGCAATCAAGAGGATAATAAATGGCAATGAACGCAGCGCATTCACTATCGGGTTCAAACCATGGTAGATGACACGGTTAGGCAAAATGCCTTGTGGACGTGAGACATATAAGATCACGGCCTGGATAAAACCCCAAATACAGCCGAAGAGCATGGCAAAGAACACCATGTGAAAAGTTTCTTGTAGGGCAGTGACGAACTGATCCATAGACAAAGAACTTTTCCAAAAGGGTGCTGTAATTTGAGTCAGCCATTGAACAATTAAATCTCTCATTGCTGAACTCCTGCTTGAGTGACTTCAACACCATGTTGTTCTAAGAACGCCACCGCTTGTTGAATCAATGCTGTATCACCTAATAGCTGAACGAACATTTGTCCAATCACCGCACCATTAATTTCAGTCATATTGGCAAACAAAATATTCAGGCTAATATCAAACTGTTTAATTACCGCCTGAATCACAGTTTCTTGTGCCGAACTGCCGAGGAATTTTAAACAATAAATACTGTTATGATTTTGATTTTCTAAATTATTTAAAATATTAACAGGGAGCTGTTGCTGTAATACAGTTTGAATAAAGTTTTTCGTTGTATTGTGTTTTGGCTGACTAAAAATCTCTAAAGTTGAGCCATGTTCGATGACTTTCCCTTGTTCCATTACCGCAACATAATCACAAACGGATTCAATCACATCCATTTCATGGGTGACCATGACAATGGTAATGCCTTGTTCTTGATTGATTTTCTTTAATAACGCCAATACCGATTTGGTGGTTTGCGGATCGAGAGCAGATGTTGCTTCATCACACAGTAAAATTTTAGGATGATTGGCAAGCGCACGGGCAATCCCGACACGTTGTTTTTGACCACCAGAGAGCTCATCTGGATAAGCATTTTTCTTATGTTTTAAGTCAATAAATTCGAGCAACTCTTCTAAACGTTTTTGGCGTTCAGCTTTAGACACACCTAAAAGTTTAAGCGGCATTTCAATATTTTCTGCAACTGTTTTGGTTTGCAGTAAATTGAAGTGCTGGAAGATCATGCCAATATTGGTTCTTTCTTGACGCAGCTCTGCCGAATTTAAAGCAGTAAAGTCTTTATCATGAATAATAATTTGCCCTTCACTCGGACGTTCTAGCAAATTAATTAAACGGATTAAGGTACTTTTGCCTGCACCACTGTAGCCAATTAAACCGAAAATACAGCCATCTGGAATGTCCAGATTAATCTGATCCAGTGCTGTAACGGTTTGGCCTTTTAGCTCAAAATGCTTGGAGATATTTTTAAATTGGATCATAGCGTCAAAAAAGGGTTCAAAAATGAAAAAACAGGCAAAGTAAACTTTGCCTGTTTATTTGAAGAAATTATATTACTATTTTGCTTCAGTGAGGTAGCTAGTTGGTTTGTTTACATCAATTTTAGTACCACCAAAATGTTCATCGATGTAAGCTTTAACTGCTGGAGTGTGGTAAAGCGCGCCCACTTTTTGTAGAACTGGGTCATTTTGACGGTCAGCAGCAACAGCAAGAATATTCACGTTCATTTTTGTACTTTGATCGATTGGCTCATAGTAAACCGCATCTTTCAGTACGTTTAAACCACCTTCCATTGCAAGGGTATTACCCAAAACAATCGCATCAACTTCGTCTTTAACACGAACCGCAGTCGCCATTTGGATTGGCTTGATTACGATTTTCTTCGCATTTTCAGTGACGTCAGCAGGTGTACCTTTTACATCGTCAAAATCAGCTTTAAGTTTGATTAAGCCAGCAGATTGAAGTAGTAACAATGCACGTGATTCGTTTGCGCCATCATTTGGAATCGCAATGGTTGCACCTGTTTTAAACTCTTCAAGTTTTTTAACTTTGCTTGAATAGATACCCATTGGTTCTAAATAAGTTGTCGAAAGCGGTGCAATTTTATCTTTATTGTTGTCGTTAAACGCAACCATATAGGCATATGACTGGAATGCATTAACATCAATTTCTTTGTTCGCTACAGCAGTGTTCATAGACACATAGTCAGTAAAGTTTTTCACTTCAAGTTTAATGCCAGCTTCTTTAGTTTCAGGAAGCGTAGCAATATAGCGCCAAATATCAGCATCTGAACCAGTCGAAGCCATGGTAACGGTTTGCACTTCTGCAGTGTCTTTTTGTTGTGCGGCGTCAGTTGCAGGAGCTTCTTGTTTACCACAGCCTGAAAGGCCAACAGATAAACCGAGAACTAATCCTAGGAGCTTTTTCATATATTCACCCGAGTAAATTTATAAAATTAATAAATTCACAAATCATATTATGGAGAGATTTACTTAAGTCTTTTATCAGACAGGCTGATAGATGCTTAATAATTTAAAATGCTACACAGACTTATACAATTAGATCTGAGTCTATTTCCAAATGGGAAAAGATAGCCATTGCAAGCTGCTGTAAACAAAAGATTTAATAAAGTAAATCTCTATATTTCGCTAGGCATCATATCAATTTTTTATTATTCAATATAGTGATTTAAAAAGTTATGCTTAGCAGCAAAAATGTAAATGGAATATGTTTAATTAAATAATTTAATAAGTAAAAACAATATATTATTTATAATTAAACTATTTAAGTACGTCATTTGTATATGTTTAGGTCTATATAACAAATTTTAAAATGTATTGCTGAAAATATGATAAAAATGAAATAAGTCCTGTCATTCACAAAATTTGTAACATTCATATGTGAAAATAACGGAGAGCTTCAATCTAATCTGCATTGAAATCTTTATTGATATATTTGAAGTTCAACTCTGATTCATGGTTTTTCAAAATCTTAGATCTAAATCTGAGGAATATTGAATCCGCTACATTGTTTAATATAAACTGCTTAATAATTGATCATAATAAATTACTATGTGAGGCACGCTATGTCAAATCAGTTTGATTTCGTCTCAGTTGTAAAAAAGCCTACGGTTCATTATGATGGCGGTAGATCGGTGAGCCATGTTTTAAAAATGGAAGATGGTAGTCAAAAAACCATCGGTGTATTTTTGCCATCAAACCAACCCATGACGTTTGAGGCACATGTGAAAGAGCGTGTTGAAATCACATCTGGGCAGTGTGTCGTGCAAATTGGGGAGCAGGGCGAGTTTGTTCAATATACGTCTGGCGAAAGCTTTATTGTTCCACAAGATTCTATTTTTAAAGTGCAATGTACTGATGTCGTTGATTATGTATGCCATTTTGATTAAGCATGCTTAGACAGGTTTGCAGTTGCTTCAGCTTTCCAACTTATGATTTTTTATTTCTAAGTCATAGCAATTGTTATGTTTAGAGTTTAAACCCCGCACTTAGCGGGGTTTTTTATATGATTACATGAATGATTTTGCTGTCTTATACGAAATCCTGCGGTGACTAAAATTAAGCTTTTTAACATCATCTATAACCACTGTTTGGCAGAGTTAATGTGCTTTGGTTTTGCTGTGAATAAATATTCAATTAGCAAAATGGAATGTGTAAATAGTCACTACGCTGTATTTCATAGAGTACATGACGGTTTAATGGGTGATCCGCAGCTACACGTGGATGATTAAATTCACGGATTTTTTGTATACCAATGCGTTGCATCACACGTTCTGATGGTGTGTTCAAACTTGCAGTGAAGGAAATAACTTTATCTAGTCTTAAGTTTCTAAAAGCATGTTTGAGTACAGCTTTTGCTCCATCGGTGGCATAACCTTGATGCCAATATTGCGGTAGTAGTCGCCAGCCGATTTCAGGTGCATCGACTATTTCAAACTCAGGTGGGTGTACGTGTAAGCCGATAAAACCAATAAATTCGCCTGTGGCTTTCAACTCAACGGCATATAAACCCCAACCACGTGTTTCTATTGCATCGCGTAGGCGCTGCATAAATGTGGTGGCTTCTGAAGCATCGAGTTTTTTTAGAAAATAACGCATGACGTCGTCATCTGCACACATTTGGATAAATGGGGCAGTGTCGGAGTCTTTCTATTGGCGGAGGATGAGGCGAGGCGTTGCGATAAACTGATTCATGCTAATTCATCTTTATCTTTTAATTGCTTTGCTTTCTAATAAATATAGTTCATTAATCAATAAAAATTCACGTATTTGTTGTGAATAAGGCTTATCAACTTCACTATGTGCACGTTCATTTCTATAAGCAGTAAATATATTGGTAAATAGACAACTGATGTGTGCTTAAAAAACAGGAGGGTTTAACTTGGTAAACTATACATACTCATTAGGAGTTTACCATGAGCAAGAAACAGAAGACTTACACCGCAGAATTTAAAGCTGAAGCCATAAAAGCCATT
>NZ_VPDJ01000018.1:0-95492 GCF_013417755.1 Acinetobacter sp. YH12231 | reverse complement strand
AAACCTTCAAAATTCTTGCTGAGCGATATCGCAATCGAGGCAAAAGACTAGCATTAAGATTCAATCTAATTGCTGGAATTTATAACTTGGAGCTGAGTGAAAAATGACTTATGAAAGAAATCTATTGATCAAAAAAAAACAAATGCGCAAGAATTTTTGATAAAAGTAATTGATATTTATGAGAAATTTGAATTCGAAATAATTGATAAGCCATTTCATTTAAGATTTCGATGTGATACTGAAGTTTGGAAAAAGGCAATTTCATGGATTAGAAGTCGTGAAGAAATATCAGCTGAAATGGCAAAAATTTATAAAAAATATTTCATTTACTATTTAGGTGCAACATCTGCACAATCTCAAGATCAAAGTCCACGTTGGGCTTTAAGTGCAAAGATTAGAGACTCTAGTGAGCGCTATTCTAGTCTAAAATTAACTTTTGGTGATCAATGGTATAGATCCAATAAAGATATTTGGTACTCATTTGTTCAAAAATGTCTAGAAATGCTTAACCCAATTCAAGCATATAGTGGATATGAAATTGGAAACACAAGTCAATTTGCATTTGTTTCTCCTGAATTTGAAACAGTTGAACGGACTTTCACGGATTATTTTTACGGGCTCGATATTGATCATCCTGGTATGGAGTTTTCTCATGAAAATATGTTTATTGCAGAAGATCGGGATGGTTTAGGTGGCGGTATTCGTACCCCAACATGGTGCTTTTTACTTTCTCCCTACTGGCTAGAGAAACTAGGCTTGAGTGAAGAACAAATTCGTGAAAAACTGGATGATCCACGAATTGAAATTACTAAAATTATAGACCTAGAAGATTCAACAAAATACAGCTTATGGATACGTTTGGGAGAGCTTTCACTTTATCCAGTTGAAGAAGGTGTTCCTGATTTATTGGTGATGGCAAATGAACTAATTAAACCGATACGTTGTGATAACTTAAAACTGACCACTTTAGATGCGTGGTCAGATGATCCAAATCCACGTTTTGATGCCGTAAGTTCAAAGCAATGGATTGCACGATTTGATGAAGACAGCACTTGGCCTGAATTAAAACGAGTGAAAGTTGAAGTTCAAGAACCAGAAAGAATAGATATTGTTATTGCCGGTAGCCCATGTCCTCACGCAGGATATTGGTATACTTTTGCTAAAGAAAACTCACGTCAATATTTTAAACAAGGTGATATATTCCCTGATTTTGAAAGTGATTGGGGTGATGTGTACTGGCAGTTTGATGGTGAAGAATGATTTATGCCCTTCGGGGCATTATTTTTGGAATAAGAATGATTTTTGATAAAAAGAAAAGACAATTATTTTTAACAGATGAAGTTTACAATAGAGTAAATATATTTTTAAAAGAATTACCCATTGAAATTTTAGAAAGTAAAAAAATATATGAAGACAGTCCATCTGATATAAGAAGATTAGATTATTACTTATCACTACATTCTTATGATTTATTAAGTCTAAATTTTACTGCTGGGTTTGATATTTCTACACTTAGAATTCAATTAGAAGATGTAATTACGAAATATGAAGAATATACAATAGCCTTGCGCAAAGACGAGGAGGATGAAGATTGGGCACCATTTTATTTTACAGCTATAGATGAGTACGAAAGATGTATGCAGTTGATAGGACTGTGTTATCTATTACACAGAAGGGACTTATTACCTCGTATTGCAGCGATGCAGGACAAAATTTACCATGAGCAAACAGACCAATTAGATACACTGTATGAGGACTTTTTATCATTTGAGTTGGCAGATAGATATGATGTGGATCAATGGTTTTTTGATAATCCATATCGCCCATTAATTTTTAGTAAATATAGAGATACTAAACAAGAGAGTATTCGGGATATACAGGAATATTTGAAATTATGGTATCCCGCATTTGAAAGTGCTCCATGGTATGACTTACATAAAATGGAAAATGGAGGTTATTTTGGCTATTGGGCTATAGAAGCTGCTGCTTACGTTTATTTGCTAGATTTAGATGATAGTGAAATAACACATATGATTTATCCAAAAGATTTGGTTAAATTTGCCCGAGAATTTGTACCTTGCGAGAAGGATATAAGTAATCCAAGTACAAAAACATTAAAATGCGAAGCAGGTCAAATTTGCCTTAAAACAGGTGAATGGTATAGTCCTGCGAATAACATGGAAAAACGTCATTTTAATCAAGGAGAAGATATGCCTGAGATTAAAGATAACCCTTGGGGATTAACGATTTGGTATCTAACTGAATAAATAGATGCCATTCGGGGCATTTTGGAATGGGTGGGGATGTGTACTGGCAGTTTGATTGTGAAGAATAAATAAAACATACCCTTCGTGGCATTAATTTTAGGATTAATATGAGTTTCGATAAATATAAAAGACAGATTTTTCTAACTGAAGACTATTATAAAAGTGCCTATGATTTTTATATAGAAGACGTTGATTTTTAGAAAGAAAGTGATGCATTTGAGGATGATGAGTATAATTGCGGCGAAAAAAGAAGATGGAATTTAATAACACATGATTATTCTTTTCTACTTTACCTTGTATACACAGCAGGAAAATCTATAGGGGAAGTTATACCCTTATTTGAAAAAGTTATAGAAGGCTTTGAAAAACAATCTGAAGCCTTAGCTATCTTCCATAAGTCAAAAAAACCTTCTGTCATTCCAACTCAAAATGAAACGTTAAATATACTTGGTCTGGCTTTTTTATTTAATCGAAATGATTTGTTTGATCGTATACATTCATTAGTCAATGGTGAGGGTGAAAGTCATACGTGTGAAGATGAGGTTATTAATAAATTTTTTAAACTTAATGATCCTTCACATCCAACATTTAACGAAGGAAATTTATTTGCATTAGGTTATTCAAAATTATGTGATGTGATTGATAATGTGCTAGTTAAAAATAATAAAGAAACTGCTGTTAAATATTTAGATGAATACTTAGCTGATTGGTATCAAATGAATAAAAATGCACTTTGGTTTAATAGTCATCTAGAGCCTGCAGAAGAACTAAAATATTGTGGTTATTGGTCTTTTGAAGCAGCAGCTCTTGTTTATTTACTAGATTTGGATGACACTCCTCTACACAAGCATTTATTCTATCCTAAAGATATAGTTGCATGGGCTCGTAAAAATAATACTCAATCTGAAGTAACCCAAGAGAATCTAACTGTAATAAAAGTCAAAGCTGGCGAAAAATCCCCAAAAACGGGCTATTGGACAACCCCAGTACAAGTGGATTCACGCGTTCATGTGTTAAGAGGTGAAATCTTACCAACACTTTCTGGAACAGATTGGGGTGAAGTGTACTGGTATTTTAATGGTGAGGAATAAATAAAACATGCCCTTCGGGGCATTAATTTTAGGATTAATATGAATTTCGATAAATATAAAAGACAGATTTTTTTAACTGAAGATTATTATTTAAAGACTAAAGAATACAATGAAGAAGGAATACCCTTATATTTAGAAAGTGATGCATTTGAAGATGATCAATATAATTGTGGAGAAGCTTCAAGATGGCAATCTATTACATGGATCTATCATTCTTTATTATATCTTCATTATACTGCAGGAAAGCCAATAGAAGAAATATCTCCATTATTTGAAAAAGTAATAGAAGGTTATGAAAAACAAGCAGAAGCATTAGGAGTTTTTAAAGCAAGTAAAAAGCCAGTTGTTATTGGTGGTGAAGGTGGTTTTATTACATTAAGTACAATTAGCTTAGCAGTATTGCTAAATAAAAATAATTTATTATCTACAATTAAACAATTAATCAATGGCGAGGATGGAGGAACTTTTAGTGAAGATGAAGTGATTAATAAGTTTTTAAAACTAACGGATTCTAATCATCCAGATACTGAAAGAGATGGGATATATAGTTATAATTTTTCAATATTATGCGATGTGATTGATAATGTAATAATTAAAAATAACAAAAATCATGCGATTGAACTGTTGGATGAATATTTGGCTGATTGGTATCAAATGCATAAAAATACACTTTGGTACAATAGTCATTTAAATTTAGATAATTATTCATATGTTGGTTACTGGGCTTTTGAAGCAGCAGCTCTTGTTTATTTACTAGATTTGGATGAAAGTTCTTTACATAAACATTTGTTTTATCCTAAAGATATAGTTGCATGGGCTCGTAAAAATAATACTTAATCTGAAGTAACCCAAGAGAATCTAACTGTAATAAAAGTCAAAGCTGGCGAAAAATCCCCAAAAACGGGCTATTGGACAACCCCTGCACAAGAAGATTCACGCGTTCATGTGTTAAGAGGTGAAATGTTACCAACACTTTCTGAAACAGATTGGGGTGAAGTGTACTGGTATTTTAATGGTGAGGAATAAATAAAACATGCCCTTCGGGGCATTAATTTTAGGCTGAATATGAATTTTAAAATCGATCCTAAATTTTTATATTTATTAGAACATTTTAGTTCTAAAGAATTTTTTTATAGCATGAGAAATAACTATCAATCTTTTTTAGATCGTTTGGAATTGCTGTTTGTCGTTTATATGAGAAATCTACCCTATAATTATCTGGATTTTCCAATGCCAGAGCAAGTTGACATCAATTGGGGAGGGACGGTTTTACCGCTTTTAAGAAAAACCATGGATACTTTAGATTTTGCTTATATAAGAATAAAAGAAGGCGATCTAACATATTTAGATTGCGCATCAGAGATTCGATCGAATGACAAAGGTATGAGTGAGTTTTCAAAAAAATGGATGGATGAACTACCTCATGAAAATGTGAAAGAATGTTGGGATTTTTATACAAAGGCTAAGGCCGAGGCATTCATTATTGAAAATACCTATCCAACGTATTGGAATCAAGAAAGTATTGTTGATGAAATATTTGATATTTCAAAAATTAATATTCCTGTGTCATATCCCATTTATCGTATAAATCAAAGTATTAAAGTAAAATCGAATGAAAAAGTTGCGATAACAGATTTATATATTTCCGAATTTGTGCCGAACCGAATAGAATTTATGGCTCATAGTAATGAAGATGATAGAGGTTTTGGTAGTGTAATTCCCACTACAATAGATCCAGAAACTTATGAAACATATTATGAGAAAACAGATTGGTACTTGATTGAAAGAGTCGCAAATGAAGGGGGCAAGTTTACTGATCGAAGCTGAAATGATTTGTGTTGTCTGATGTGTGTTGATAAATGATAGCGAAATAACACATATGATTTATCCAAAAGATTTGGTTAAATTTGCCCTAAAACAGGTGAATGGTATAGTCCTGCGAATAACATGGAAAAACGCCATTTTAATCAAGGAGAAGATATGCCTGAGATTAAAGATAACCCTTGGGGTCTTACGATTTGGTATCTGACTGAATAAGTAGATGCCATTCGAGGTATGTTGGAATGGATGGGTATGTGTACTGGCAGCTTGATGGTGATAAATAGGATAAAATTTCCTTTTGGTTATTCGTTTCTAATGGATAATATTTTTAATTTTCTTTGATTATTATTTTTAATTAAATAAATTAAAACCCAATATTTTTTAAAGGATAATGATGAAAGTTTTAAAAACGAATTTAATGTTTATTATGCTTTCAGCAATGAGTTTAATAGGGTGTAATACTCATTCAACAAAAACTTATGTGTTGACGACAACATCTTATGGTTATGATGCAAGTTATATTCCTTATATTGTTGAATTAAATGGAGAGGAGCTAGGTGGAGGGCTAGGTAGTGGAACGAAAAGATCAGCAGTGATAACAGGAGCTCAATATATTAAATGGGGAGAAGGTAATAGCTCTAAAAAGCATATTGCAACCAATGTCCCCACATTGACGAATGAAAATTTAAAAGATAAAAAATATTTAGCTGTACATATATATCCAGATGACAGTGTGGAAATTAATTTATCGAATGAATTACCTGATGCTACTGAGAAAGGTTTAGAGTGGAGAGCAAAAATTATTGATGAATTGAAGGTAAAAGAAGAAAAATAGCTGTATCAGTCATGAGTGGCATATAGATAAAAAAAAAGCGCATGATGACATGCACTTTTTAATTTTCAGCTAATTATTTTTCAACGAATGCACGTTCAATCACGTAGTCGCCTAGAACGCCCATCTTAGGAGATTCTTTCAGACCGTGCTGGTCAAGTAGTGCAGCAACGTCGTCTAGGAATGCAGGTGAACCGCAAAGCATTGCGCGGTCAGTTTCAGGGTTGAAACGTGGAAGCCCAATTTTTTCGAAAAGTTGACCAGATTCAATGGCAGTTGTTACACGGCCTTGAGTATGGAATTCTTCACGAGTTACCGTAGGGTAGTAAACCAATTTTTCTTTCGCGCCTAATTCACCAAAGAATTCGTGGTTAGGAATTTCATCTAAGATTAAATCTTGATAAGCCAATTCCGAAATGAAACGTGTACCATGTACAACGATGATTTTTTCAAAACGTTCGTAAGTTTCAGGGTCACGAATTACAGAAAGGAACGGTGCAAGACCTGTACCTGAAGAAAGTAGGTATAAGTTTTTACCAGGGTTTAAGTCATCTAGAACCAACGTACCTGTAGGTTTTTTAGATACTAAAATTTCATCGCCAACTTTTACTTTTTGTAAAATAGACGTTAAAGGACCATCTGGAACTTTAATAGAGAAAAACTCTAATTCTTCTTCATAGTTTGCGCTTGCAATAGAATAAGCGCGCATTAAAGGCTTACCATTTACTTCAAGGCCGATCATCACAAATTGACCGTTTTTAAAACGTAACGCAGTATCGCGAGTGGTTTTAAAAGAGAATAAAGTGTCATTCCAATGGTGGACGTGAGTAATCTTTTCGACGTTAAAAGCAGCCATTAAAGGTCTCAATAAAATTATCAAATTAGAACAGCTTACTATTCTAATCTAAAATCATTCTCGATAAACTGAATATATTTAATTGAACTTATCAGAAAAAGTGATTATGTCTGAGCTTAAAATGCCAATTATCGGGTATATGAAATCTCCCTACCGAGAAAAATTTGGTATTCCACGTCAGCCGAATTTGGTGCAAGTCGAATCTTATATTGAAATGGTGGAACCTTATAACGATTTATTGGCTTTCGAAGGGATTGATGATTTTAGTCATCTTTGGCTGATTTGGCAGTTTCATGAAAATAAAAATGCAGATTCGACAAAATTTCGTCCGCAAGTTCGCCCACCACGTTTAGGTGGTAATCAAAAAATCGGGGTATTTGCGACACGAAGTATGTACCGACCGTCACCAATGGGCTTGTCGGTTGTGCAGCTCAAAGCGGTGAAAAAAATTGGTAAATCGGTTCGCGTCTATGTTGTCGGTAGCGATTTGTTGGATGGAACACCAATTTTAGATATCAAACCGTATATTCAATATTCAGATGCAGTGATGGATGCGCAAAGTGGTTATGCGCAGGATGAGCCAGAAAGAAAATCTGTGATTTGGTCAGAGCACGCTGAGCAACAAAAACAGGTATTTTTGAATAATGGCAATTTAACCGAACAATTAACAGCAGAACTGGAACAAGTATTGAGTTTAGATCCACGTCCTGCTTATCAGCATGATGTTGAACGTATATATGGCATGTTGTTTGGCGGTTGTAATGTGCGTTTTTGCGTAGACACTAATAAAATAGTCGTACACGAAATTCTAAGTAGTTAAAAAGATCAGGTTTTAAACCTGATCTTTTTTGAAATCGAATTACTTTAATTTAGAGTATTTATCAATTTCAGTACTAGCGATATTGTTAAATAGCGAGCATTCATTTTTGATTGCTTCTACATAGTTAGTTTCAACTTTTGCTTCCAGGCTATCCTTTCCATAATTTTGAATCGCCTCATCTAAGTCAGCTTGATAGTCTTTAATATCATTAGCCAATGTGTAAGTGGTCCCTGATTTATAGTATGAGCCATAACGATAATTTTGATTAAACTGCACATAAGCATCAAAATCATAATTTACAGGTTGATTTTTCGAAATATAAACTGGATAAGAAGCTATGTTTTGGATGGTATAACCGTCATCTAAATATTCAGTAGGATCAAAACCATTAATGTTGTCACCAAGGAGTTCAACATAATTTTTTGAACTTGATGATGTTTTCAGTCTTAAGCAAGTTGAACCTTGAGGAAAAGTTTTTCCTTTTAATTTTGAATAATAGAAACTAGGGAATGTGCCCAACTTCGTTGCTAACGTAGTATCTGCACCTGAAAGATAATTAAATGTGTCTACGTAATAGCCAATTTCTTTACCTGTTAAATTTACCACTTCGAAATTTTGAGTCAGTTTCAGACCATTGAAGTTTTGACTAGATGCTGGTGTGAAAATCCATTGGCTATCATTTTTAGAAATTAAATTGGCAAATTTATAACCATATTCGGTTTTGTTCAGCACTGGTGTATAAAGGCCTTCGTCTGTTAAATAATCAGAAATTATCCATTTCAAGTCATAATTTTCATTGTTATTGCTTAAATAATCAACATTGAAATAAATAGTATTATTTTGAATATTGAAATGTGTTTTTTCGAATAAATTGTCGCTTCCATCCCAATATGATGATGAGTAGATTGACCATTTATTATTTTCGGAACTAGTTTCAGCTCCATTTCCTGATCCAGTTTCAGATGAAGTAGAACTATTGTCTGAAGAGCCGCCGCCGCAAGCGCTTAGAATTAAGGAACTAAAAATGGCTAGGCTTAAAATTTTAAATTTCATGTTACCCTCTTTAATAAATTATGAATTACGTCACTATTATTTGTGACTGTTGCATATAGTATAGAAAAACATAAAAAAGGGAATGTTAAAAATTAACTAATTAAAATTAATGATTTAAGTTAAATTTTTCTTAATAATTTAAGTAAAAAATATTGCGTTTTAATCAGCTGGTTTTGTTATAGTGAACCTATGTTTGGGGAACATAGAACAATGACTTTTAATTTTGAAATTGACACTTCTTGGTGTTTAGACCAATTACAAAAAGATGGACGTATTACTGAACGGGACAAAATACTGATTCAAACCACGCACCGTCAGCGTGAGCAGTTGAAATGGCATCCTCTACAATGGATTGCCAATTTTAATTTAGTCGATCAGAGTCATCCGCAGTCTACCTTAACATTGAATAGACTTTGCCAATGGTTGGCAGAAAAGTCTGGTGTACCGTTTTATATTATCGATCCTTTAAAAGCTGATGTGCCTGCTTTGACAGCCATTATGTCTCAGGAATTTGCAGTACGAAATCGCATTTTAGCGGTTGAATTACAAAATGAGCATGTGTTGATTGCAACGGATCAACCTTATAAAAATGAATGGATTGCCAACTTAGAAAGAACGGTATTACCACGCAAGATTCAACGTGTATTACTCAGTCCAGATCAACTACAGCGCTACTTGGTTGAATATTACCAAGTGAGTCGTGCGGTCAGTAATTCGCAAAAATCATCGAGTTATGACCGTGAAAATAAAGGCGTTGAAGCACTATTACAATTAGGTGATACACAAAATCCAGATGCCAATGATCAGCATATTGTGAAGCTTGTGGATTGGGTCTTACAGTTTGCCTTCGAACAAGGTGCAAGTGATATTCACCTCGAGCCGCGTAAAGATACAGGAAAGGTGCGTTTTCGTATCGATGGCGTATTGCATACCATCTACAACATGCCCGCAAATACCCTGACAGCCGTGGTCTCGCGAATTAAGATCTTAGGTCGGATGAATGTGGCTGAAAAACGTAAACCGCAAGATGGACGTTTAAAAACCCGTACACCCAAAGGCCAAGAAACAGAGCTACGTTTATCGACGCTGCCAACAGCCTTTGGTGAAAAGTTAGTCATGCGTATTTTTGACCCTGAAGTCTTGGTACGTAGTTTCCAACAGCTCGGTTTTGAAGGGCGTCTGTTGGATGATTGGAAAGCATTAACCAGTCATAGTCACGGTATTATTTTAGTGACCGGTCCGACGGGTTCGGGTAAAACCACCACGCTTTATTCATCGCTCAAGCAATTGGCAACTGAAGAAGTGAATGTCTGTACGATTGAAGACCCGATTGAGATGTTAGAGCCGAGCTTTAACCAAATGCAGGTGAATACAGGGATTGATTTGGGCTTTGCTGATGGTGTACGGGCTTTAATGCGTCAAGACCCTGACATTATCATGGTCGGGGAGATACGAGATCATGATACGGCAAATATGGCGATCCAAGCTGCATTAACAGGTCATTTGGTGCTTTCAACTTTACATACCAATGATGCACCATCGAGTTTGACGCGATTACATGATTTGGGTATTCAGCCTTTTTTAACGGCAGCGACTATTTTAGGGGTTTTGGCACAACGTTTGGTTCGTCAACTCTGTCCACATTGTAAGCGTGAGACTTTTATCAATGAACAAGAGTGGAAACATTTGACCTTTGATTATGCGATTCAAATGCCTGATTTTGTCTACGAGGCGGTGGGCTGTGATGAATGTCGTCAAACGGGTTATAAAGGCCGTGTGGGGATTTATGAATTTATGCCGCTCAGTATTGAAACCAAGCAATTGATTGGTGCCAATGCAGATTTAACCCAACTACGTACACAGGCACGTAAAGAGCATGTCGAGCCATTACGAATTGCCGGTGCGCGTAAAGTACTTGCAGGGGTAACCACTTTAGAAGAAGTCCTGCGTGTCGTGCCGCTCAACTAATGGTTCGATCAAAGTAAATAAAAACGTCTTTGCAGCTTAAGATTCGACTCATCTTGCTTTGTTTAAATAGCGCTATCGAAATAGACACAGTAAGAGAGACCGAAGATGAAAACATTCACTCAATTGGTATGTGGTTTAGCATTTGCAGGTGTGGCATCGGTTGCAGTCGCGAATACAGCCGTTAATCAAACAGCAGTTGCACCGATGAAAACCACATCTGTGAAACATGCCTTAGGCTTAAAAGATGATAGTAAAGTTCAATTGAAAGGTTATGTTGTGAAATCGATGGGCGATGAAAAATATCAGTTCCGCGATAGCACAGGCAGCATTACAGTGGATATTGATGATGAACTTTGGCAAGGCAAAGCGATTTCAGCTAAAACACCAGTAACGCTCATTGGTGAAATCGACATTGATTACAAACCAACAAAACGTGTTGAAGTGGATGTCGATCAAGTAAGATTTTAATTTAGCCTGTTATTCATTTCAGTGCTGCGCCATAAAAAAACCACGGCTTGCTGTGGTTTTTTTATGATTTGAGTAGATATGAGCAAAAGTTCGATACACTGAAGTCGGAACCATAGAAATAGGGTAGGTAAGATGCGAATTTTATTGGCAGAAGATGATGCATCCCAAGCAGACAGTATAAAAACATGGCTTGAAATGGATGGCTATAGTGTCGATTGGGTTGATCGCGGCGATCACGCTATTTTGGCTTTAGAACAACATCAATATGATTGCATACTTTTAGATCGTGGCTTACCAAAAGTAACTGGTGATGAAATTTTAAAACGTATCGTACAGTTGCATCCGCTTACACCAGTTTTATTCATTACTGCTCGGGACAGTATTGCAGATCGTGTAGAAGGTTTAGATCTGGGTGCTCATGATTATTTGGTAAAACCCTTTAGCTTGGAAGAGTTGTCAGCAAGGGTACGTGCCCAATTACGCTTGCATCATCAACAGCGTGATAATTCTCTGACTTTCGGGGATTTAAGTTTAGATGTACAAGCCAAAACGCTGCGTAAAAATGCGGAATTGATTACGCTGACATCGCGTGAATATCAAATCTTGCATAAGATGATGTTAAATCCTGAGCATATTATGACGCGTAGCCAACTCGAAGAATCACTCTATGCTTGGGGGGATGAAGTTGAAAGTAATGCGATCGAAGTTTTTATTTACCAATTGCGTAAGAAGATTGGCAGTGATTACATCAAAACCTTAAGAGGTTTGGGTTATCGCATGAATCTTCCACAACAAAGTTAAGTCTATGAGTGATAAAAAAAGCATTTCCTTACAGTCGCAACTGATTAAAACCTCACTGCTCAGTGCAATTTGGGCGGGAGCAATCTCCCTGTGTCTGATGTTGGGATTTGGTCTTTATCACATCATGAGTGTACATGATGCCCTGATGGACGAAGTGGCTGACATGCTCACTGCTACTGATCTCACGCTGAAGCAAGACGAACAAATAGATGAGCTGAGTGAAGAGTTTGATATGCAATATCAACTCATGCAAGGGTCGCAAGTCTTAACCACATCGGAACAACACACAGCATTTGAACATCAGCCCAATTTAAAACAAGGGTTGCATTATCAATGGAGAGAAGGCGCGCTTTGGCGTAGCTATGCACTTCAGGACGATGGATTAAGCGTACAAATCATTCAACCGATGAAAACACGGCTCAGAGAAACGCTGCAAAGCGTACTAGGCTATGCAGGGATTCTGTTGATTGTCTGGTTGATCCAATGGCTATTACTGCATATTTTGATTAAACGTCAATTGAAAGTTTTACAGCTTTTTTCAAAACAAATCGCTGAAAAAAATGTAGATGACTTACAAGCCATTGTCTTACCTGAACCTGTATTACAAGAACTAGAGCCGATCCAAACACAGCTGAATTTTTTATTAAGTCGATTAGATCAAGCCTTAGAGGCGGAACAACGCTTTACATCCGATGCTTCACATGAATTACGCTCACCGCTGTCTGCGATTCAAATGCGACTTCAGGTATTAAAACGAAAATATCCCGACATTCAGCAGGATTTATTGAGCATACAGCACGATGTTAATCGAGGAACGCGCGTGTTGGAAAATCTACTGATTTTGGCACGGCTCGACCCGACGCAATCGGAGCAATTAGATAAAAAACAAGAAGACTTAGAACAGCTGAGTTTACAAGTCTTTGACGCTTTACAGCCTTTTATTGAAGAAAAACAGATCGAATTGAAGCTACAGACCCAGTCTGTACAGTTTGCTATGAACCCAGAGTTGATGTTTAGCTGTCTACGCAATTTAGTCGATAACGCAATTCGCTATAGTCCTGAGCAAGGACAGGTAAAGATTGATTTAACGGTAACAGCACAGCAGGCGGTTTGGACGATTGAAAATCAAGGTGCGGGACTGACAGTCGCAGAATTGCAACGCATTGGCGAGCGATTTTACCGTGTATTGGGAACGAAGACGCAAGGTTCAGGTTTAGGTATTTCAATTGCCCAAAAAATTGTACAGTTACATCAAGGCCATTTAAATGTGGATGCATCTGAACTTGGTGGCTTAAAGGTACAACTCACTTTTCCAATCCGTTAAAAACACGATTTGCTCTAAGGAATTTAGCGAAAGAGTGTTGTGAGAGGAAGATGAGTGTTGCGATTTAAATTAAGTTTGAGTAGCTATAAAACTTAATTTAACTAAGTACAAAACTTAAAAAAGCAGTAAGCGAATGGCTTACTGCTTGTGTCCACGATTATTTTTATTGCGCTGATAATTATTATTTTTATCAGAAATTATTTGGTCAAAATAAGGCGATTATTTCGTGTTAAACGTAGTCGATATTCTTCACCTGCATGCATAATGCGAATTTCACGTCCTAAAGCAAAAAGGTTGTTTGAATGTAGCATTGGCAGTGAGTGGTGTGCTTCATTGCTACGAGTAAAAAGGCTAAATGGTGCGTTCATTCCGTCGACTCCGTGGTGTATTTCTGAATGGTTTAAATGATAATCATTATCGAATAGGCCTGTCAACGGTAATTTTAGGATTTTATAAAAAAGATAAATTTGCTTACACTTAGATATCAATTGGAACAGAGTAGAGAGCAGGGAACTATGTCTAAACCGCAAATCGATGTCGCCATTGCGATTTTATTGCATCAAGACAAAGTACTGGTGGGTTGGCGTGAAGCAAAACAACATCAGGGCAATAAACATGAGTTTCCGGGCGGTAAAGTCGAGCAGGGTGAAAGTCCTGAACAGGCTTGTCGTCGTGAAATTTTTGAAGAGGTTGGAATTGGTTTACATGACTGGCATGCTTTTGATTTTATTCAACATGAATATGATGATGTCATTGTGAAATTACATTTATTTCATGCCACCGTCCCGCATGCGTTGCTGAATGAAATCCAAAAGCCATGGGCCTGGTATTCGCGTCAACAACTCATGAGTTTGAATTTTCCAAAGGCCAATCAAGCTATTTTGCAGCGTTTATATTGGCAGCAACAGATCAAAATCACCGCCGATTTACCAACACTTGAAACGCTTAAAGAGACGCTGTTGTATTATTGGCGAGTCGATGCCAGCGCAGAAAATGCAGAGGCATTAAATCAATTACCTACCGTGATTTTAAAACAACTGATAATTAATGAAGATCTATGGTCATTACTCTCTACAGAGGTGCAAGCACATATTTCGGCTTTACATCTTAAGCAGCACCAATTGCTGAAAAAAAATAAAGGTGATTTACAGCTTGGGAAGCGCTATATCGCAGCTTGTCATGATCAAGTTTCTGCGCTGCATGCGCAAAAAATTGGCTGTGAGGCTATTTTTATGAGCCCAGTTCTGGCGACACAAAGTCATCCAGAGGCGCAAGGTATGGGATGGGCGCATTTTTCTGAGATTGCACGAGGCATAGAAATCCCTGTTTTTGCTTTAGGTGGCATGCGTCCTGAATTATTGTCTATTTCACAGCAACATCATGCTTATGGGGTGGCAGGTATTCGCAGTTTTTAAATTAAAGTGTGTATTGAATTAAATTTGTATTTAAAGTCGATATTTTAGACTTAAAGTAACTATTGGAAATAAGCTTACTTTTAGTATGTAATGAATAAAAAAGCCTGATCTCAATTAAGATCAGGCTTTTTTATGGGGGTGCTTAAAGAGCTTTAATGGCTTGTTGGGCTTTTTGAATGGTGCTGCTTTTCTTTTGCATTTGACCGGCTTTTAAAACAACATTCCAAAGCTGTTGTTTCATCGGCTTGGTTTGAGTATAGCTTAATCCGCGCAGTGCCAACGATTCTGCATTCGCAGGCTGATTTTTTCGATTGGCGATCATTGCCAAATATAAAAAAGTTTCCGCAGATTGTGGTGCCAAACGCTGTGCTTGAGTTGCCGCACTTTCAGCTTCATTCCATTTTCCATTGGCATAAGCAGTTTGCGTACTTTGCATCAATTTTTTGAATGCAGGTAAGTCGCGGCCATCATCAAACATTTGAATTTGGGTTTTCTGTTCAGGAATAACGATGCGTTGACGTTTAATTTCTGGATGGTCATATGGCGTAATGATGACCCCAGAAGGGTCATGGATATCTGCCTTTTTTTCAGGCGCAGCAGGCGGCTTTTGCTCAGGTTCGTTCATGGTTTGGCAACCTGCCAAAATGATCGTCAAAACGCTCAGAATACTGAACGTTTTTAAAACTTTAATGTTTTGCAGTTTAATTTGAATACTCTCCACTTGAGATGATGCGAGGTTGATCAGATGAACCCTGATCATTATCGACATCACTTTCACGAATGTAGTCACCTAAACTATCATTTTGTTCCTGAGTTGGCTGCGTCTCTTCAGTATCAACTGTGTAAGGTTCTACTTCATATTGTGTCGAACCACATGCCGTAGCCTGATTTGGAATAGAGTTGCGCGACAGAGGAATATACATCGCACCTGTACAATGCTGCGCAGATAAATTACCTGAATAGCGGTCTAACCAATGCCACTGTACGCTGTCTGGTTGACGTAAATTAACTGGCTTTTGACGTAACTGCTTCATCACATTGGTCCAAACAGGAAGGGCTCCTGACGAACCAGTTAAGCCTGTAACTTTATTGTTGTCTAAACCTAACCAAACCACACTTAAGTAATTACCTGAATAACCTGCAAACCATGAGTCACGTGTATCATTGGTTGTCCCTGATTTACCTGCGAGTTTAAGTGAAGCTGGTAATGATGCATAAGCAGAACGGCCTGTCCCTGAACTCATCACTTGTTGTAAACCGTAGTTCAAGATAAATGCAGCATCAGGTGCAATAGTCGGCTGTACCGTTAAGCTATAACGATCTAATAAACGCCCATTGGCATCGACCACTGAACGAATAGCTTTCACTGGATATTTGAAGCCACCGGTTGCAAAGTTACCATAGACACTCATGACTTCCATCGGTGACATATCGATAGCGCCGAGGTAAATCGAAGGGTAATTTGGAATATTAGAAGTCACACCAAACTTTTTCAGATGGTTAATAAACGTGGACATACCGAACTCTTGACCTAAGCGTACCGCAGAAAGGTTATACGAGTTTGATAGGGCATCGACCATTGGTACGACACCATGTGCGCCGCCACTATAGTTTTTCGGGGTCCAAGCTTTGCCATCACTTTGAATGCTGAAAGGACTGTCTTCGATTTGACTCGCCCAGTTATAACGGTTTGATTCTATCGCACTGAGGTAAATCACAGGTTTTAGCAATGAACCGACTTGACGTTTAGCATCCATTGTACGGTTAAAGCCGGTAAAGTCCTGCGTTGAACCCACTGCTGAAACCAATTCACCATTTTCAGGATGAGACACCAGTACCGCGCCTTGTAATTCTTTTAAGCGTGCTGGATTAGCATTGCTTAAACGTGCCACAGATTCTTTAAATGCAGTTTGTACACGGGTTTGTGCAATCGGGTCCATCGCGGTGAAAATACGAAGACCTTGATTGGTCAAATCGCTTTCTTGGTATTCGGTACGCAGTTGACGACGTACGATATCCATGTAGTCAGGGAAGCGAGAAGGGCCCAATGTTGGTTTTGTAATGACATTCAATGGGCGCGCTGACTCAGTTTCATATTGTTCCTGAGTTAAATAGCCCATCACCACCATATTGTTTAACACAATATTACGGCGTTTAATCGCACCTTCAGGATTTTTCCACGGATTAAATAGAGTTGGACCTTGAACCAAACCGACTAAATACGCCTGCTGAGCAATATTTAGTTCACGCAGCGGTAAACCAAAATAGAATTGTGAGGCTAAACCATAACCATTGATGGAATAATTACCGTTTTGCCCTAAGTTCACTTCATTTAAATAAGCTTCAAGAATTTCATCTTTGTCATAGTGAAGTTCAATCAGCATCGCCATTAAGGCTTCATTGGCCTTACGCTTAATGGTTTTTTCAGGCGATAAATAGAAATTTTTCACCAATTGCTGAGTGAGGGTCGAACCACCTTGACGTTTACCACCAGTGACATTACTTACGATGGCACGTGCTGTACCACGAATCGAAATACCATGATGCTGATAGAAATTACGGTCTTCGGTAGCAATTAAAGCTTGGATTAAAGGCTTAGGCACTTTATCCAGTTTGATCAGCACACGGTCTTCATTGTGCTGAGGATAAATACCACCAATTAACATCGGCTCTAAGCGGGCAATGCCACTACTTGAAGGTTTGGTCGCACTTACTTCTGTGATTTGATCTTCACCAAAAGTCACTTTAAGGACTTGTTCAGGGTCGACACTATCACCAAAGTCAAAACCACGCGTATGGATATAGGTTACATTGCCAGAAGTAACGTAACTCCCTGTTTTCGCATAGCTGTCTTGAGCGTTATAACCCAAAAGTTTCAGTTCTTGGTTGAGGTCTGCTTGGCTTACAGGCGCATTGGTATAAATTTCTAAAGGACGAGCAAATACCTTGGCTGGAATATCCCAACGTTGACCTTCGAATTTGTCCCGTACAATATTATCTAGACGAATAAGATAAATGCTGAACACGAGAAATCCGCCGATAATTAACAGCGAAAAAATCAGTGCAATTATGCCTATGCCACGTTCAGACTTCATAAATAGTGATAAGACCCTGAGAAATTTTGCTAATCATGCGAAGCTTTTCAGTATTTTGCAATATTTAAACTGTTATATGTATGCAAAATATTGGAAGCTACTTCACTAAAGTCGAAACTTTAAAGTTTTTTTAAATCATTTCTGTTAGTGATATGATACCAATGAGGCGAAGCGGAGCAAAAGCGCAGGTGCAAATTTCACATAAATCATTTCGAAACATTGGGTTGATTGGTCGTCCAGACAAATCATCAGTGATCGAAACCCTATGTTTGATCCACGATCATATTTTGAGTTTGGGATTACATCCTGTATTTGATACGCAAACAGCGCAGCTGGTTCCCTACAATAATACTCAGACGGTCAGCCGTAATTTATTGGGTGAAGTTGTCGATTTGGTGATCGTTGTCGGAGGTGATGGTTCATTGCTTCATGCCGCACGTGCCTTGGTGAAATATAATACCCCTGTGATTGGGGTGAACCGTGGTCGTTTGGGCTTCCTGACCGATATCAAACCGACAGAAGTGATTTTCAAGTTAGATCAAGTGCTCAAAGGTGAGTTTCAGCTAGACCGACGTTTCTTGTTGGAAATGGAAATTCGCTCGAAAGGCGAGTCGATTTATGATGCTGTAGCTTTAAATGATATTGTGCTGCACTCGGGTAAATCGGTACACATGATCGACTTTGAACTGAATATTGATGGGCAATATGTATACCGCCAACACAGTGACGGTTTAATTGTTTCGACACCAACCGGCTCTACAGCTTATGCATTATCTGGTGGTGGTCCGATTGTCCACCCAAGTATGGATGCGATTGCCTTAGTGCCAATGCATCCACATACTTTGTCGTCACGGCCGATTGTCGTCGGCGGACAAAGCGAAATTAAAATTTTGATTCGTGAAAATCGTGTTCTACCAATGGTCAGTGCCGATGGTCAACACAGTGTATCATTGGGTGTAGGCGATAGTTTACATATCCGCAAACATCCATTTAAGCTCAACTTATTACATCCACCTGGTTATGATTTCTATATGGCATGTCGTACCAAGCTAGGCTGGAACCAAGATTTTGACTCATTAAAGCAGGATTAATTATGAATATTGAACAGATGCTTGCCGTACTCGATCCTGAAATTGTTGGTCGATTAAAAACGGCAATTGAAATTGGTAAATGGCCAAATGGCGTAGCGCTGACTCAAGAACAACGTCAAATTTGTATGCAAGCGGTGTATGCATGGGAAATTAAACATTTGCCAGAAGATGAGCGTAGTGGTTATATCGACCGCGGGACCAAAGAAGAAGATGAGCATTGCGACTCGCATGTGGAAGAACCTGAGTTCAAGCCGATTCGTTTCGTTTAATCCGTTTTCTGTCTGATTGAAAAAGCCAGCTTAATGCTGGCTTTTTATTGGCTTGATGCATGCCTAAATTTTTTGCTTCATACTGCTTATTTAAGCGTGACGATTTGCCCACATGGTTTTGGCAGTTTGCATTGCATCATCAAAACTTGCGACGGCGCCCATGGTATACAGTGCGATTCCCATGGTTTCGGTGACCGCGATTTCACCATATTCATGTGTCTGCTGACCGTCCCAAACGGCTTTAAAAACGGCCAAATCAAGTTCTTCTTCGACTGGACTACGGTTGTCCGTCAGTTTAGGCAACTCATGTTCATACATTTCACCATCCTTGATGCCACAAATTAAGGTTTTTGCATCGGGGTTACGTTCGAATTCACCACCTTCACCCTTAATGACAGCAGTATTTTGATAACCCAATTGGAATGCCGCACGTTGGTGTGATCCACGATAGGCAGGATGGAAAATCGCTTGCATGGTGGCTTTGGCATTAAATGGATTTATCAGACGCGCAAGGGTGTGAATTGGGGAACGTAAGCCCATGACATTGCGTAGTGAAATTAAATCACTGAGTATTGGTGAAATGACGTCGAGCGGAATATAAGCAAAATGACGTTGTATAAGCTGCTGTTCCACATCTGTATCATTTTGGCAAATAGGAAAACCCAAATACTCTAATACTTGTTCTGTATAAAGGCGGTTAATGGTATGACCTGAAGCGCCATGCATTACGACATTGTAGCCGTGTTTTGCCAGCGTTAATGCGGCCAATAAAAACCAAGGATAATGTTTGCGTTTACCTGCATAAGATGACCAATCTAAATCGACATCAAGCTTTTTAAACTTGAGCTGATCACGTGTGGCTTGGACAAAGCCTGTCAGTTCATCGACAGATTCTTCTTTTACACGCAATAACATCAAGAAAGCGCCCAATTGAACGTCTAAAACCTCATCTTTTAAGATCATGCTGAACGCTTGGTAGGCTTCATCATAAGTGAGAGAACGTGCGCCATTTTTACCTTTACCCACGATACGGACAAATTGCGCAAAAGGATGTTCAAAATCTTTGTAAATATTTCGTTTATTGTTCATGCAAATACTGGGCTTAAAATTAGGACTTAAGGATAGTTTACTTCTATAGTTGGTATTTTTCAGCCTGATAACAGGTTTAAAAAAGGATGTCTTTAGACTATCGTCTAATAAACTCGGTCTATTATTTAACCGAAATTAACATTTGTGGCAGAACAAGCCATTAAAAAACAGGTAAAATTTAACCTACTTTAGTATGTGTTTCATCTCCTGATCAATGCGCTGATTTTATATCAGGTCCTGATGTGATTATTTAATCACCATACATATTTCGTTTTTCTGTATTTGGCTAAGTCAAATACCTTTGGTGCTCTTTTGTCGAAGACAAAGGGGTTTTGGGCTGTTTATTTTTTGAAAATAGACAAAAACTGAATATTTCTTTGAAGCAGAAATATATCGTGAAGTAATGTCATGGCTAAAAAACCAATTTATAAGTCACTATATTTTCAAGTGATCGTTGCCATTATTGCGGGTGTATTGGTGGGGCATTTCTCACCAAGTGGCACACAAATTATCAATGGTACCGAGCAATACGTAAAAGGCTGGGGTGAATTGTTCTATCCACTAGGACAAGGTTTCATCAAGCTGATTAAAATGATTATTGCACCTGTGATCTTCTGTACCGTGGTAAGTGGTATTGCAGGTATGGAAAGCATGAAATCTGTGGGTAAAACAGGTGGTGTCGCTTTACTATACTTCGAAATTGTTTCGACCATCGCACTCATCATTGGTCTTGCAGTAATTAATATTGCAAAACCAGGTGTAGGCATGAACGTAGATCCAGCATCTTTAGATACTTCAGGTATTTCTAAATATGTTGAATCTGGTGCAGCACAATCTACCCAAGATTTCTTTATGAATATCATCCCAAACACCGTTGTTGGTGCGTTTGCTGAGGGTGAGATTCTTCAAGTTCTATTATTTGCCTTATTATTTGGTTTTGCATTGCATAAACTTGGTGATGCAGGTAAGCCTGTATTGAAGTTTATTGATCAAATTGCACATGTATTCTTTAACATTGTAAACATGATCATGAAGCTTGCGCCAATTGGTGCCTTCGGTGCGATGGCTTATACCATTGGTAAATATGGTATTGGTAGTTTGGCGCAATTGGGTCAGTTGATCATCTGCTTCTATATTACCTGTTTGCTGTTTATTTTCCTTGTACTTGGCTCAATTGCACGTATTTGCGGTTTCAGTATTTTGAAAATGATTCGCATGATTCGCGAAGAGTTACTGATCGTACTGGGTACGTCATCTTCTGAATCTGTACTGCCACGTATGTTGAGAAAACTCGAACTTGCTGGTGCAGAAAAATCTGTAGTGGGTCTTGTTATTCCAACAGGTTATTCATTTAACCTAGATGGTACGTCTATTTACCTGACCATGGCAGCAATCTTTATTGCACAAGCGACCAATACACCGCTTGATATTTCGCATCAGATCACGTTGTTGTTGGTTCTACTCATTTCATCTAAGGGTGCTGCGGGTGTGACGGGTTCAGGCTTTATTGTGATGGCTGCAACATTGTCTGCTGTGGGTCATATTCCTGTTGCAGGTTTGGCATTAATTCTTGGTATTGACCGTTTCATGTCAGAAGCACGTGCATTAACTAACCTTGTAGGTAACTCTTTGGCAACGATTGTGGTTGCGAAATGGGTGGGTCAATTAGACAAAGAAAAACTGGATTTTGCTTTAGCAAATCCTGAAGAAATTGACCGTCAGATGCAAGAAGAAGGCAATGCACATCATGCCTAAGGCAGATGCTGTGATGTAAAAGATGTAATTAAAAAAGGAAGCTTCGGCTTCCTTTTTTTATGCAAGGCCAAAGCCAAATTTGAACGCTTTAGTTTTTAGGCATGACGGCTGTTCTAAACTGCAATAGGATGGAGTTCAACAAAACAACAAACTCAACCAAGGAAGAAACACATGCTGGCTTATGATGCAGACTTAGAATTATTTCGAGATAACTTTCGCCGTTTTATGGCAGAGCATGTCGCACCACATTATGAGCAATGGGAACGTGAAGGCATTATGCCGCGTTCAGTATGGAATGCCTTGGGTGAAAATGGCTTTTTATGTGTCGATGTGCCTGAAGAATATGGCGGCTATGGCGTCCCAACGCTTTATTCACTGATGCTAGTTGAAGAATCTGCGCGCGCAGGTTTTAGTGCATTATCGACAGGTATTTCATGCCATTCTGAAATTGCAGCACCGTATATTTTGCACATTGGTTCAGAAGAACAAAAACAACATTGGTTGCCGAAAATGGTCACGGGTGAAGTGGTCGGTGCCATTGGTATGACGGAGCCGGGTGCAGGTTCAGACTTACAGTCTATGCGCAGTAGTGCAATTTTGCAGGGCGATCATTATCTTCTCAATGGTTCGAAAACCTTTATCTCAAATGGTCAACATGCAGACCTAGTGGTATTGGCGGCGAAAACTGATCCACAAGCACGTGCTAAAGGCGTGTCATTACTTTTAGTCGATACCCATTTGGATGGATTTAAGAAGGGCACTAACCTGGATAAAATTGGTCTGCATGCGCAAGATACGTCAGAGTTGTTTTATGACAATGTCAAAGTGCCAAAAGAGCAACTTTTGGGTCAAGCTGGACAAGGCTTTGCTTACTTGATGCAAGAGTTACCGCGTGAACGTACTGCGATTGCTTCGACTGCAATTGGTGCGATTCGTGGTTCCATTGATGTGGCAACGCAGTATGTCAAAGAGCGTCAAGCGTTCGGACAGGCGATTGGACAGTTTCAAAATACTCGTTTTGTATTGGCGCAGGCTAAGATTGACGAATTGGCTACAGCGGCGTTTTATAATCAAAATGTTGAGCTTTATATGCAAGGCAAGCTTGATGTTGAAACTGCAGCAGCACTCAAGAGCTTCTCTACCGATATGCAAATGAAAGTGGCTCATAATCTACTTCAATTATTTGGTGGCTATGGTTATATGACCGAATATCCAATTTCACGTTTCTTTGTCGATGCACGTATTCAGCAAATCTACGGTGGCACCAATGAAATTATGAAAGAAATCGTGGCACGAAGTATTTTAGGTCGATAAACAATTTATCAGGCTGAAATTAAAATAGCGAAGTGAAGACTTCGCTATTTTTTTGACAATGTATTTCTATAGTGACGATGTATTTCTATAGATTTACGTGTTTGAATTAGATTATGCAGTTGAGTGTAAGTGAATATATTGAGATCTATGATAATGACGGTTGCCCCAAAACTTGTAGACAGACTTCAATAAATTCAGGCGTATCTAAAGTACTGCGAGACGATATATACAAGTTATTATCATTCACGACCGATTGATCCGAAACCACCACACCCGCGTTTAACAAAGCGGATTTCAGCGTTTCAGATTGGGCGAAATGGCGACCTTGTATGACACCAGCTTCTAATAACAACTGTGGACCATGGCAACTGCTCAAGATCGGCTTTTGGCTATCTGCAAAATTACGTACAAAATAGATAAAACGGTCATCTAAAGCGAGTTTCTCGGGGGAATAACCGCCGGGGATAAACAAGGCATCAAAATCATGGACAGAGGCGTCTTCGATACTCTGGTCAATGGTGATCTGGGAACGGCGTTTAATACCGTAAACAATTTTTCCAACCTGATCTTCGATATTGATAATGCTGTGCCGAGCGGCTCGAAAGGCCTCCACAGGCTCAAGGTATTCAATATCTTCAAAATCGTAGGTCACTAACACTGCAATTTTCTTGTGCATACTTGTACCTATGGGTCTGTTATTTTTTTTCTGATATTTAGACTACAAAGCAATGAAAAAAATTACCTGTGTCTTTTGTAATAAATGCGTCAATGACTGTAAACACTAGATGAAAGTGCCTATTAAGTCACTGAAAAAACGATCAATGACCAAGTGTTTATATAGATCATCTTTAAGTTTCAAATTATTTCTATGCCATGAAACCCAAGTTTAGAATTTTTTATTTTGCTACAGGTATTGAGAGCAAAATTTAAAACTGCAATGACCAATTAAATAAACTGATTGATGGGCTTATACAAGGGGATGGATCTGATGCAAATTTGGAGGAAAAGAGAAGGTCTATTTATTGTGCTGCTCAAGATGAATGATCAATAAAGCCGTCAAAAGGTAAGATTTGTCTTAATTATGGCTTTACCTATCAGTTTGGCTGTTTTGGCTCTTAAGTTAAGCTGATGAAGCTTTAATCAACTGTATGTTTTTAAGGCTGAAACCATCAAAGTCGTATTGCGCAACATTTGAAAGCTAACTATTGTTATACTGTTTGCAAAATTTTTTTGAAGGGCGACATAACAATGATCAACGATGATCAAAACACTCCGACTTCTCTGGACTTAGCTCAAATTCGTGAAGATATCGACTCTGTTGATATGCAGATTCAACAACTTATCAATCGTCGTGCGAAACTAGCTGAAGCTGTGGCAAAAGCAAAATTTGCTGCAGAAGAGAATCCATTGTTTTATCGTCCTGAACGTGAAGCGCAAGTTTTACGTAAAGTTATGGATCGTAACGAAGGCCCATTGTCTGATGTGACAATGGCACGTTTATTCCGTGAGATCATGTCGGCTTGTTTAGCCCTGGAAGCGCCGCAAAGTATTGCGTTCTTAGGTCCAGTTGGGACATATACACATTCGGCGGTGTTGAAACACTTTGGTCAAGACGCTGTTGTTCGCCCTCTTCCAACGATTGATGAAGTATTCCGCGAAGTAGAAGCAGGCAGTGCGCACTATGGTCTTGTGCCTGTAGAGAACTCATCTGAAGGTGTAGTGAACCACACCCTAGATTGCTTCAAATCTTCACATCTGAATGTTATTGGTGAAGTGGAGCTGCGTATTCATCACCAGTTCCTAGTGTCTGAAAACACACGTAAAGACAGCATTAAACAAATTTATGCTCATCAACAAACTTTGGCGCAATGCCGTGGTTGGTTAGATGCACATTATCCGGGTGTAGAACGTGTTGCACTCAGTTCAAATGCAGAAGCTGCACGCCGTATTCGCAATGAATGGCACTCAGCAGCAATTGCTTCTGAAGTCGCTGCGAACATTTACAACCTTGAAATTTTGCATAGCAATATTGAAGACAATCCTGAAAATACTACTCGTTTCTTGGTGATTGGTCGTGAGAAAGTGCCACAATCGGGCAATGATAAAACTTCATTGTTGATTTCTGCGCATGACCGTGCGGGGGCATTACTTGAAATTCTTGCACCGTTTGCCAAGCATAATATTAGCTTAACAAGTATCGAAACACGTCCTGCATTACCAGAAAAATGGGCTTATGTATTCTTTGTGGACTTGGAAGGTCATGTTGAGCAAGAAAACGTGAAAGCGGCAATTGAAGAAATTCGTCCGTTAGTAAAAGAAATTCGTGTATTGGGTTCATATCCGATTGCTGTTCTTTAAGATCACAACTGTGATCAATTCCATCAGGAGTTGATCACCTTCATCATTTGAAAAAACTGGAAGTGTAAAATGACGTTTGTCCCAGCCAATGAAGGCATTGCAAAGCTAAAGCCTTACCAACCAGGTAAACCAATTAGTGAACTTGAGCGTGAGTTGGGTATTACAGATATCGTAAAACTCGCATCAAATGAAAACCCATTGGGTTGTTCTGACAAAGTGAAAGAAGCTGTTGCTGCTGAACTTGCAGAAATTGGTCGATATCCGGATGGTGGCGGTTTTATTTTGAAAGACCAAGTTGAAAAACAATTTGGTATTGCACATGACCGCATTACGTTGGGTAATGGTTCAAACGATCTTCTAGAAATTTTTGCTCGTGCTTTTGTTTCAGAGCAAGACTCTGTGGTGTATAGCCAACACGCATTTGCTGTGTATGGTCTGGTGACACAAGCAATTAATGCTGAAGCGATTGAAGTGCCTGCAAAAGGTTTTTCACATGACCTAGATGCAATGGCTGCGGCAATTAAAGACAATACTAAATTGATTTTTATTGCGAACCCAAATAATCCAACAGGTACATGGTTTGAAGAAGCTGAATTTGAAGCGTTCATGCAAAAAGTACCTGCAAATGTGATCGTGGTTTTAGATGAAGCTTATGTGGAATATTTCCCAGAAAACTTCAACAGCTTGAAATTCTTAGATCAATACGCAAACTTAATCGTTAGCCGTACCATGTCAAAATGCTATGGCTTGGCTGCACTACGTGTAGGTTTTGCTTTGGCTTCAGTTGAAGTGACGGATTTCCTCAATCGTATTCGTCAACCATTCAACGTAAACCATTTAGCAATGGTTGCTGCAGTTGCTGCACTTAAAGATGAAGCGTTTATTGAAAAATCACGTGTAGTCAATAAAGCAGGTATGGCTCAACTTGAGTCAGGCTTTGATGCTTTAGGTTTAGCGTATGTGCCTTCACGTGCCAACTTCATTTTAGTAAATGTAAAAGCAGATCCTGCACAGACTTTCAATGCTTTATTAAAAGAAGGTGTGATTGTTCGTCCAGTTGGTATCCCTGAGCATTTACGTGTATCAATTGGGACTGAAGCTGAAAATGCTAAATTCTTAGCTGCATTGGCTAAAGTTTTGGGCTTAGAGGCTAAAGCTTAAGTCATGTCTGTACCACTATTTGAAAAAGTTGCTTTTATTGGGCTTGGGCTAATTGGCTCAAGCCTAGCTCGTGTCATGATTGCTGAAGGATTGGCTAAGGAAATTGTGGCATCTACACGTTCACAAAAAACTCTAGAAGATGCAAAAGCTTTAGGACTTATTCAGCAGGGTTATAGCGATCCTGCTGAAGCGGTCAAAGGTGCAGATCTCGTTGTCTTGGCTTTGCCAGTACGAGCGACACAAAAAGTCCTTGAAGCGATCAAGCCTTATCTATCCGAACAGACGATTATTACCGATGTTGGTAGTACCAAAGGCAATGTCGTTGATGCAGCGAAAGCCGTCTATGGTGAGCAATTCCCTACTGGTTTTGTACCGGGGCATCCGATTGCTGGGGCTGAACTGACAGGTGTGCATGCAGGTAAGGTAGATTTATTTGCTAATCACAAAGTGATTTTGACACCATTACCTAGCAGTGCAGATTGGGCTGTAGAGAAACTAATTCAATTGTGGCAAGCTGCCAAAGCGGAAGTAATTTGCATGGATGTGGAAAAACACGATGAAGTGTTGGCCCATACCAGTCACCTTCCGCATTTGATGGCATTTAACTTGGTTGAGCAACTCGCGAACCGAGAAGACAATTTAGATATTTTCCGTTATGCCGCTGGCGGTTTTCGTGATTTCTCACGCATTGCTGCAAGCGACCCACATATGTGGCATGACATCTTTTTTGCCAATAAAAAGGCAATTTTAAATGCGGTAGATGGCTTTGAAAAACAATTGGCTATTCTTCGCAAACTGATTGAAGATGAAAACTCACAAGCGTTGATGGGGCTGTTGGGGCATGCACAAGCAGCACGCCAACATTTCAATCACATGCTCGCAAAGAAACCACTGATGGAGAAAAATAAAGTGACGACACAGCAATTCAAAATTTTACCGGGTCCAAAGCAATTCCAAGGTAAATTTACTGTGCCAGGTGATAAATCTGTGTCACATCGCTCTATCATGTTTGGTGCTATTGCAGAAGGCACAACGCATGTCACTGGTTTCCTTGAAGGTGAAGATGCCTTGGCAACCCTTCAAGCATTCCGCGATATGGGTGTAAGTATTGAAGGCCCTAAAAACGGCGAAGTCACTATTCATGGTGTAGGTATGCATGGTTTAAAAGCACCTGCAGGCGCTTTGTATATGGGCAATTCAGGTACTTCAATGCGTTTGCTTTCAGGCATGTTGTCGGCACAGAAGTTTGATTCAGTGATGACGGGTGATGCGTCATTATCAAAACGTCCAATGGAACGTATTGCCAAACCATTACGTGAAATGGGTGCGCAAATTCAAACTACAGGTGAGCGTGGTACGCCGCCCGTGTCTATTTCCGGAAGTCAAAACCTGAAAGGTATTCACTACGACTTACCAATGGCATCTGCACAAGTAAAATCTGGTATTTTGTTGGCAGGTCTTTGGGCGGAAGGTGAAACTGTTGTCACTGAGCCAGAACCGACACGTGACCATTCTGAACGTATGCTTCGTGCATTTGGTTATGACGTGAAAACAGAAGGCAACCGCATTTCACTTCGAGGTGGCGGCAAGTTAGTCGGTACGGATATCCAAGTACCCTCTGACATTTCATCTGCAGCATTCTTTATGGTGGGTGCAGCGATTACTGAAGGTTCAGATGTCACACTTGAAGCGGTCGGCATTAATCCAACACGTACAGGTGTGATCGAAATTTTAAAACAGATGGGTGCTGACCTGACTGTTGAAAATGAACGTATCGCTGGCGGTGAGCCAATTGCAGATATTCGTATTCGTGGTTCACGTACACTCAAAGGCATTCATATGCCAGAAGATCAAGTACCATTGGCGATTGATGAATTTCCAGCGCTGTTTATCGCAGCAGCTTGTGCAGAGGGTCAAACCATTTTGACTGGTGCAGCTGAACTTCGAGTGAAAGAATCAGACCGTATTCAAGTGATGGCAGATGGCCTAAAAATTATGGGTATCGATTGTACGCCAACCGAGGACGGTATCATCATTGAAGGTCAAGGCAAAGCGGGTGAGTGGGGAGCAATCTTCACAGGTGGTCAAATCGAATCACATCATGACCACCGTATTGCAATGAGCTTCTCAATGGCAGGTTTACGTACTTCGGGTGAAATTAATATCGTGGGTACAGAAACTGTTGCAACAAGTTTCCCAACATTTACAGAGCTAGCGACTCAAGCCGGTTTAACGATTGCGGTAAGTGAATAAATAATTCACTAAATTTGTATATTTATTCAACAACAGCCAAGCAAATGCTTGGCTGTTTGGTTTTAATTGCTTATGCTAAAACTATACAACAAGAATGTCTTTGGATAGATACATGAGAAAACTACAATTCACCGCCCATAGCGATTCAAATCGAGTTGAAAGCAGTACTGATACTCAAACTCAAGTGGCTGAGTTTTTAGCAAGTAAGCTTGAGAAATATGGCTTTCAAACATTATCGCAAAGTGGTGATCAGATTGCAGTCAGTGTCGATCAACATGAATTGCCACTTTCAGTGACATGTCAGGGGCAGGATGAATCAGGTCGTCTAGTCTGTGAAATTACCTCTTATCCAGATGAAGACCAAGATTGGTTAGATCGTATTACTGAGCAAAGTTTGTTGAATCAATTGGCTCAAGCGGTCGAAAACAGTTTAAAAGAAGAAGACTCGTATAGTGAGTTTCAATGGAAACAAATGACGAAATGAACTGAAAAATTGAATTAAAAAATCATCTATAAAAAAGCAGCATAGTGCTGCTTTTTTATTTTTTAACGGAATGTATCGAACAACGTTATAGACATTCAATATTGATAGGATTAATAGTTCGATTGCTCTTTTTCACATAGTCACACATTTTTTCTGACTCTTGTTCATTGAGTCCCCAAAACACGATCACACCACGTTGATCAGTCAATTTGCTATCGCTAAGATAAATATAATGGGTGTCATGATAGTTTTTATCGAGCATATCTTTATATTTTTGATCGGTAAAAGGTGAACAAGATGAAATTTCAGCTTCTTTACACACCGAGTCACTCGAACAGCGTTGCTTAAAGGTTGAAATCATATTCATGGTGTCTGTGCTGTTGAGTTGGGCTTCACACACTTGGCTGTTGGGAAAGTCATAGACCATCTTTAAGCTAAAATCACGACCATCGACATTCATCTTGTATGAAGCAGTCAAATAGGCTTTGGGGCCATCGTTCGCAGCAACTGTAGAAACTGGCAAATTCGTCGTTGTGGAAGGCGTTGAATTAAAATAATAGACCAAAGCTGCAATGCCTAGACCTAAAATCACAGCAACAATAAATTTCATTTTTCCCCTCTAAATTTTATCTTAATTTTTCTGGGTATTATTTCTGTAGTTGATTATTTAAACAAGTAAATAATTGGTTTTTAGATAAAAAATTGAGGCGTAATCAAAATTAAACTAGCGACGAATTAGGTCATTACATGTTGAATAGATAATGATGGCCAATGCACTAAAAAGATGGATAAATCGAAGAGCTGTAGGTGAATTTATCTGAAATATTGGTGGGGAATAGAGCGGTCACTAGGCAAAAAAAATGAGCCAGTTAAGCTGACTCATTTTTTTGTATTTTTTATACTAAAAAGCGTGAAATCGCAATACGAAGCTGTTTTAGATAACCTGTAAAGAAGTGGTTTGCACCTGGTAAAACCGTGATTAAATGGCGCTGTGGTTTGGCCCACTGAATCAAGTCAGATAACAGTGTGACATTATCTTCTTCACCATGAATAAATAAAATATCACCTTTAATATGCGGAGTCACATAGTGACGCACACCTGCAACTGTTGTGGTTGGTAGGCCACATAAAATAGTTTGTACAGGCTGCAATTCTACTGGCAATAGGGCATAGCATTTAGTCATGACATTTGCACCAAAACTAAAACCGCCTGCATAAAATGGCAGGTTCGGATGTTGGTTACGAGCAAATTCAATGACTTGCATAGTGTCTTTAGTTTCACCATTGCCTTCGTCATGTATTCCTGCACTTTGGCCAGAACCACGGAAACTTGGGCGATAAACAACATAGCCACGTTCTAAGAACATTTGCGCTAAAAGCACAGGGACTTTGTGCTGTGGTGTACCACCTTGCAATGGGTGAGGGTGTGTAACTACCGCGAATCCTTTCACTTCACCCTGTGGATAATCAACAAAAATTTCAAGTTGACCCATCGGCCCTTGAATGAACAGTTGTTCTGACATAATGACTAAAATGTGAAAGCGGGAGAGTCTATAGTTTACAGATTAATATTATCTAAAACACAGATTGGATTTGAAAATACTCTACTGTTATAGTTTGTTTAATTAAAAATTAATCAGGATGTTTATGCTCGCTTTAATTTCTCCAGCAAAAACTTTAGATTACGAAACCGCTTTACCGACTGAAAAATTCACTCAACCACGGCTATTAGATCATTCTGAAGAATTGATCTCAGTCGCACGTAAATTGTCGGCAAGTGAAATTTCAAGCTTGATGAGTGTCAGTGAGAAAATTGCGACTTTAAATGTTGAGCGCTTCCGAGATTGGCAGCCTGATTTTGATTTTGCCAATGCACGTCAAGCAATCTTTGCCTTTAAAGGTGATGTGTATACGGGTTTAGATGCTTATCAACTTGCAAACACAGACCTTCAATACGCACAAACCCATTTGCGTATGCTCTCGGGTCTCTACGGTTTATTGCGTCCACTGGATTTAATGATGCCATATCGTTTAGAGATGGGGATCAAGTTGCAAAACCCACGTGGACATAACTTGTACGAGTTTTGGGATAATACAATCACCAATCTCATCAATGACGATTTGGAAAAAGCCGGCTCTGAACTTTTGGTCAACATCGCTTCAGATGAATACTATAAGTCGGTCAAAGAATCAAAAATTAAAGCCGAAATCATCAAACCTGTTTTTCTGGATCAAAAGAACGGCAAATATAAAGTCATCAGCTTCTATGCCAAAAAAGCACGTGGCCTAATGGCGCGTTATTTGTTGGAAAATAAAATTGAACGTATTGAAGATATCAAGTCGTTCAATACCGATGGTTATTATTTCGATGCAGAGAGTAGCTTAAAGGGCGAATTGGTCTTTAAGCGAGACGAACAACAAGCCGCTTAATTTCGAAATTGAAAAACTTAGACCGAAAAGAATATGAATAGCCGCTGCTTAGAACTCAGCGGCTTTTTTTATCTTCTTCATTCGAGATGTAATGGTGGGTCTGTGAAATTGATCGTGCTTTAAATTTCGCAGGTGAAATGATCTATGATTTGAGGCTTTTTGCGGAAAAGGCTTCGAAAAAACATTCAGTTATTATCTTGTCTATCAGTCTAAAATATATTACAAAGTTAACATTGATCGAACAAATAGCTTATTAAATGACTTAATAAGATATAAAATTGTGAAATACATCACTTTTTTGTTTAAGTTTTTTGTTATTATAGCTAAATATTTAAACATGAATAAAATTTTGTTATGAAAAAAATACTGATACCAATTTTTATACTCAGCATTGTGTTTTTAGGGTTTAGTGTTTATAAGAATGCAGAGTTAAAGCGACAGCAAGAAATTAATCAGGTGTTCAATGATGATTTGAGCGCATCACCTTATATGCGCTAAAAAAAATCAATCTTGCTGCTTTTGCATTGAGCTCAAGCATGGTCTTGAAGTGTTCGTTTAAATATTGATATTTTATTTTTATATATAATAATTTGAAACTTTATAAAGAAAACAATGTCTTAAATTTACTAAATTGAAAAGCGATGAAAATGTGGAAACATTAAAAAATCAATGTGTTATAATTTGCCGAAATTAATTTGATCAGTATTTATTGATATTAAATACGAATTAAATGACATAAATAGAGGAGCTGCATAGGTTTATGCAGCTTTTTTGTTTGCAAATTTCAACATTTGTACCGTGTTGTATGTTGTTGAAAATAGGATTTTTTAACGCCTACAATCTGCCTAATTGGCATATTCGTTGCTTAGGCATACACAAAATTAATGATGAATACATCACATGATTAATTTTGTGGAATGCTTATATGCATAAAGTTTACTTCATAGGGGCTAGGTCATGACGACTCCTAATCCATCTTCCGAGAACATGCTTGAACGTCTGTTTAAACTGAGCGAAAACAAAACCAGTTTCAAAACAGAAGTCATTGCAGGTGTAACTACTTTCTTGACAATGTGTTACATCATTATTGTCAATCCAATGATTTTGTCCGAAACGGGTATGGATCATGGCGCTGTTTTTGTCGCAACGTGTCTAGCAGCAGCCATTGGCTGTTTAGTAATGGGTATTGTTGCTAACTATCCAATTGCCCTAGCACCGGGTATGGGCTTAAATGCTTACTTTACCTATTCTGTATGTTTGGGTATGGGCGTGGAATGGCAAACTGCTTTAGCTGCGGTATTTGTATCAGGTCTGATCTTTATCGCGATCAGTATGTTTAAAATCCGTGAAGCGATCGTTAACTCCATTCCAATGTCATTGAAGTTGGCGATTGGTGGTGGTATCGGCTTATTCCTTGCCTTAATTGCGTTGAAAAATGCAGGCATTATTGTTGATAATCCAGCAACTTTAGTGAGTTTGGGCGATCTAAAACAACCTTCAGTTTTGTTGGCTTTACTTGGCTTCTTGATGGTTGTGGTTATGCATCACTTCAAAGTACGTGGTGCAATCATCATCAGTATCTTGGTGATTACTGCAATTGCAACCTTGATGGGCTTCAACGAATTTAAAGGTGTTGTAGGCGCGATTCCTTCAATCGCTCCAACATTCATGCAAATGAACTTCGAAGGTCTATTCACCGCAAGTTTGATTGGTGTGATCTTTGTATTCTTTTTGGTTGATTTGTTTGACTCTACAGGTACATTGGTGGGTGTATCACACCGTGCAGGCTTATTAAAAGACGGTAAATTACCACGTTTGAAGAAAGCATTATTTGCTGACTCATCTGCAATTGTTGCGGGTGCGGCATTGGGTACGTCTTCGACTACGCCTTATATTGAATCATCAGCAGGTGTTGCTGCCGGTGGTCGTACAGGTTTAACTGCAGTTGTAGTTGCTGTATTGTTTATTTTGGCATTGTTCTTAGCACCACTTGCTCAGTCTGTACCAGGTTTTGCAACTGCGCCAGCATTATTGTTTGTTGGTGTGTTGATGATTCAAGGTATCGTTCATATTGAGTGGGATGATATTACTGAAGCAGTCCCTGCATTCTTAACAATTGTATTTATGCCGTTTACGTATTCAATTGCAGACGGTATTGCAATGGGCTTCATTAGCTATGCATTGGTTAAATTGCTGACAGGTAAAGCGAAAACTGTACCATATATGGTCTGGATTATTGCTGTACTTTGGGCATTAAAATTTGCTGCATTTGGCGGTTAATACTGTCAAATAGCGAAAGGGTGTAAACTCAGTTTGCACCCTTTTTTATTTTTATGAGGATAAGAGATGGATCAACTTGAGCTGATTCGCGCTTTGCCAAAAGCAGAGCTACATGTGCATATTGAAGGGACATTTGAGCCTGAACTCATGTTTGCAATTGCCCAACGCAACAATATTGCAATCCCTTATCAATCAGTCGAAGAATTAAAAGAAGCGTATAACTTTCATAATTTACAGTCTTTTTTAGACATTTATTATGCAGGTGCAAATGTACTGATTCATGAGCAAGATTTTTATGAGTTAGCATGGGCATACTTTGAAAAATGTGCAGAAGATCATGTGGTTCATACCGAAATGTTCTTCGACCCACAAACTCATACAGACCGTGGGGTTGCTTTTGAAACTGTCTTGAATGGCTTACAATGCGCTTGTGATGATGCCAAAGCAAAACTGGGCATTAGCTCGCATCTGATTATGTGCTTTTTGCGTCATTTATCTGAAGACGCAGCATTTGCAACATTAGAACAAGCTTTACCATATAAAGATCAAATTATTGGTGTTGGTTTAGATTCGAGTGAAGTGGGTCATCCACCATCAAAATTCGAACGTGTTTTTGCAAAAGCCCGTGAAGCAGGTTTTCTTATCGTTGCGCATGCAGGGGAAGAAGGTCCAGCAGAATACGTATGGGAAGCCTTGGATTTGCTGAAAGTAAATCGTGTTGACCATGGTGTACGTTCAGAAGAAGATCCTGCTTTGATGCAGCGTTTAATTGCAGAAAAAATGCCATTAACCGTTTGCCCGCTAAGCAATTTAAAGCTCTGCGTGGTCAATGATATGGCTGAGCATAATATTCGCCGTCTATTGCAACAAGGTGTGCATGTCACTGTGAATTCAGATGATCCATCGTACTTTGGTGGTTATATGAATGATAACTTCATTGCGATCACCAAAGCACTTGATCTAAGCAACGCAGAGTTAAAGCAATTGGCAATTAACTCTTTTGAAGCATCATTTATTTCAGATGCTGAAAAACAAGCTTGGATTAAAAAGATTGAAGCGTTGAATTAATAATCAGCGTATAATCTCAGGCAGTGAATATTCACTGCCTTTTTTATGTTTAAATCATGCTTTTCTCTCATTCAAATCGCTCTATATTTGCCTCATCGATTACATTTTTAGCCTCAGTATTGATTTCATCCGCTGCTATTGCAGATAAATCAAGTTTAAGTCAGCGTATGCTAAAGCCCGTGATTGAATATCAATGCTCGCAAGAATTAAATACTTCTAAAATTTGGAAAGGTGCTGCGTTGTTTATGAGTGCTCAACAGAAAAAAGACAATCAAGCTGCGATTTGTCAGTGCGTGAGTGAACATGCCATGGATGATATCGGTGCGAAAGATCTGATGACTGCTGCAGTGAATGAAACTGAAAAGAATAAACTGATTTCTAAAGCGGTTTTGAATAGTATGCGCGGCTGTGCTCAGCAAGTGCTGAATTAAAAGATAATGCTTAAAAAAAGCCACATGATGTGACTTTTTTTTGTCTTTATTAGGGTTTTGGTTGTCGTGTCATGCTTTTGAGCACATGGTCTTTATCAATGAAATGATGTTTCAGCGCTGCCACAATATGACCCACTAAGAGCAAGCCTGCTGCCCAAGAAATCCAAATATGTAGAGGTTTCACGATGGCCAATAATTCAGGATTATCTTGTACCAAGCGTGGTATTTCAAACAAATACAATACAGGGGCAGGGTGACCTGCACTCCAACTAAATAAGCAACCCGTGATCGGTAAAGCCAGTAGTACAAAATACAGTGCTAAATGACCCAAATGTGCCAAGGTTTTCATGCCGGATGACATACTGTCAGGTAATTCAGGTGCGGGGTGGGTATAGCGCCAAAAGATTCGTATCACCACCAGAAAAATAATCGTAGTCGCAATATTTTTATGGAGGGTAATGACTTGCCCTTTAAAGCTGCCATCGACGTCATAACTCAGAAAATTACCACTATAAAAGCCAATTAACCATGCCACGATGAATATGATCGCCATCAGCCAATGTAAGACCTGAGCTGTTCGAGTGTAGTATTGTGTGTTATTGCTCATGTTGATTATTTAAGCGTCTAATCTTATGTAGATTCTAATACAGACCACAAAAATATGCGTCGTTTAAAATCGGGACACTGTGTTGTGAATATGCAACACAGGCTTTGATGATTAACTACACAACTACCGAATTTATTTTAAATAGTCATATCAGATGGTGTGTGATTTGGGGCACAATATGCGCGTTAATTAACAGAACAAAGGAAATATTCGTGAAAAAATTAGTTGCTGTTCTAGCGCCATTAGCGCTTGTACTTTCTGCATGTGCTGCGACTGGTACAACAGGTACAAGTACATCTACAGGTACAACTTCAGCAAACAGCTTGGCAATGATGGCTGTTAAAGTAGGTGTTCAAGCAAAATGCGTGACTGAGCTAAATAACAACAGCTACTGGAAAACAGGTTCAAAACTATTAACAGAAACTCAAAAATCTGAACTACAAACTGAAGTGTGTTCATGTGTAGGCGAGAAAGCGACAACTAGCGTGACTGCAACGGATTTGGTTGTAGCAGCAATGGATAAAACTTCACAAGCAAATCTTGCGGCTAAAATTGTGACAAATACTTTAAATGCTTGCGTGATCGAAACATTTAAAAACTAAGATTTAGAACATTTTATACGACCCTGACATTGGTTTTGCTGTGAATCAGCAAATCTAAATCAAGGGTCGTATTTTATTTTGAGTGAGAGATATATGAAAATTGCTGGTGCAGATGAAGCGGGTCGCGGTCCATTGGTGGGTTCGGTTGTTGCGGCAGCTGTCATTTTAGATCCAAATAACCCGATTGAAGGTTTAAACGATTCTAAAAAACTTACTGAAAAAAAACGTGAAAAGTTATTTATTGAGATTAAAGAAAAAGCCTTGGCTTGGGCGATTGCTGAAAGTTCTGCACAAGAAATTGATGAGATCAATATTTTGCAAGCATCATTACTTGCAATGCGTCGTGCAGTGGAAAAACTCAATGTACAGCCAGAACACGTGTTGGTCGATGGTAATAAAGTCCCAGCTGGTTTAGCGATGAGCTGTGATGCTATCGTGGGCGGTGATGCGATTCATCCAGAGATTTCGGCTGCGAGTATTTTGGCAAAAGTGACTCGAGACCATGAAATGGTTGAACTAGATGCAAAATATCCACAGTACGGTTTTGCGAAACACAAGGGCTATCCAACCAAAGCGCACTTTGAAGCAATTGCGCAGTATGGGGTGATTGATGAACATCGCCGCAGTTTTGGCCCCGTACGTAAAGTTCTAGAAGGGCAGTAATAAAGCTTAGTTGAACCTCTATAGTAAAAGCATGTTCTAGATAAATTTAAAGCGGCCTAATGAGCCGCTTTATGATTTAAACAACTTAAATCTTAGCGATTATAGTTATTTTGGGAATAATCAGTTTCTTCAAAAGATGGCTGATATTCTTGATCAATGTTTTGGAGATGTTCGTGCATTGCGCGTTCATGTTGAATTCGTTGGTAAATTTCTTCACGATGAACAGATACTTCTTTTGGAGCATTCACGCCAATACGAACCTGATTACCTTTAACACCAAGTACAGTCACGCTAACTTGGTCTCCAATCATTAATGTTTCTCCGACACGACGAGTCAGAATCAGCATGTTTCTCTCCTTGCAAAATGCAAAACCTGCAAATGATCTGTTATGTAAAATTCATAACTTGTAAAAGCAAAAAATTTAGCAGTGCATCTGAAACAATCATTGTGACAGTCGCAAACTGAGTAAATTTTAAAATCCTCAGGTTTAATATAACAGAGCCACTATAAAAAAAACTATAGTGGCTC
The DNA here is from genome assembly GCF_013417755.1 of Acinetobacter sp. YH12231. Classification (NCBI taxonomy): domain Bacteria; kingdom Pseudomonadati; phylum Pseudomonadota; class Gammaproteobacteria; order Moraxellales; family Moraxellaceae; genus Acinetobacter; species Acinetobacter sp. YH12231. The sequence goes on along the minus strand of NZ_VPDJ01000018.1, from coordinate 57,297 downwards.
TGAATTTTTACGATGTTTTTCAAAATCTGTCTAACAATGACAAATTTTGACACACAGCAAGGTTAATTAAGCACGTGCGCTTGATTCACCTGTTTCACGGTCTAGACCGAATGCAGTGTGTAGAGCACGTACAGCAAGCTCTAAGTATTTCTCATCAATAATCACTGAAATTTTGATTTCAGAAGTCGAAATCATCAAAATATTAATGCCTTCTTTTGCAAGAGCAGTAAACATTTTGCTTGCAACACCTGCGTGTGAGCGCATACCAACACCAACAATCGATACTTTTACGATGTCTGCGCGAGTTGCAACTTCACGTGCACCAATTTCTTGAGCAGTCGCTTCAAGAATGGCTTTCGCTTTTGATAATTCACTACGGTTAACTGTAAATGTGAAATCAGTTGTGCCGTCTTCTTCAACGTTTTGGATAATCATATCCACTTCAACATTGGCATCACCAATTGGTGAAAGGATGTTTGAAGCAATACCCGGTTTATCCGGTACACCAAGAATAGTTAATTTAGCTTCATCACGGTTGAACGCGATACCTGAGATGATTGGTTGTTCCATGTTGTCTTCCGCTTCAGTGGTGATTAGTGTCCCGACGTTTTGTTTAAAGTTTTCGTCGAATGCGCCATCATCGTCATTATCAAAACTTGATAATACGCGTAAAGGCACTTGGTATTTACCTGCAAATTCTACAGAGCGAATTTGAAGGACTTTAGAACCAAGTGATGCCATTTCAAGCATTTCTTCAAAAGAAATACGATCAACTTTTTTCGCTTTTGGAGCGACACGAGGGTCAGTGGTGTAAACACCATCAACGTCTGTGTAAATCTGACATTCGTCAGCTTTAAGTGCAGCAGCCAATGCAACACCTGAAGTGTCAGAACCACCACGACCTAGAGTCGTTGTGTTACCTTCAGCATCAAAGCCTTGGAAACCTGCCACAACAATGACACGTCCAGCGTCAAGGTTTGAAGTCAATACATCTGTATCAATCGCTTCAATACGCGCCTTGGTAAATGCGCTGTCGGTTTTAATACCAACTTGACGACCTGTAAGTGATTTAGCTTCAACACCAATAGAGTTAAGTGCCATTGCTAACATAGAAATCGTTACCTGTTCACCCGTAGACACCATTTGGTCTAATTCGCGTGGATCAGGTGTTTCGGTAATGGCTTTCGCTAAAGCAAGTAGACGATTGGTTTCGCCACTCATTGCAGATACAACAACCACAACTTTGTGACCGTGATCATGCCAACGCTTTACACGACGAGCAACATTTAAAATGCGCTCTGGAGTACCCATTGAGGTACCGCCATATTTTTGAACGATTAATGCCATAACTATCCTTACCAAGTAAATAAGTCTAAAGACTTAAAGCACTTACACATATTTTAAGACCGCACTTCGGCGCGATTTTAATATACCACGTAGCTTATGAACTCCAAGGTAGGAGGAGTTCAAATAGATACTTTGTGTCTGCAGGGGATTCACATGAACCCAGCCTTTTAGACTCCATTTTCATCATTTAGCCAGAGGTTGAATATTGGTTTCAACATGATGATTGAGTTTGCGCTTTCACGCATCAACAGTGTTTAAGCAGGATCCAGCATTAAAAAACACACTGCTTAAACCTGTTGATTTGCTCAAAGGAGGTGAGTCACTTTGAGCTATAGGACTTTTGGTCTTATTTTGCAGCTAACCATGCAACGAGGTCAGTCATTACCGCTTCAAGTTTGTCGCTATAAGGCGCACCACCTTGAGCCATATCAGGTTTACCACCACCTTTACCGCCAAGTTCTTGACCAAGGTGTTTGATGATGTCACCTGCTTTTACAGCAGCAGTGTATTCTTTAGCAACCGAAGCAATGAGGCTCACTTTGTCGGCATCAACCGCTGCGATCACGATCACAGCATTGTCTAACTTAGATTTCACACCGTCGTGCAAGTTGCGAAGTGATTTCGCATCTACACCTTGAACCGTGGTGATTAATGTTTTACGGCCACCAATCTCTTGAACTTGACTCAATAACTCAGCGGCTTGGAAGCTTGCCAATTTTTGGTTCAATTGTTCAATTTGTTTTTGCAAGCTAGATGCTGTGTGAGACAAAGCTTCAACTTTTTCTAAAGTTTGATCTTTTTGCGCTTTCAGCAAATCGTTGATTGCATGAATGTCACGATCTGCTTTTTGCGCAGCTTCAACAGCTTCAGTACCCGTAACGGCTTCAATACGACGTACGCCTGCAGCAACACCGCCTTCAGAAGTGATTTTGAATAGACCAATATCACCGGTGCGTTTTACATGAATACCGCCACAAAGTTCGATAGAGAAGTTTTTCTCATCTTTGGTTGTACCCATTGAAAGTACACGTACTTCGTCACCGTATTTCTCACCGAACAACATCATTGCGCCTTTTTCTTTGGCCGCATCGATGTCTAAAAGTTCAGTTGAAACAGCAGTGTTGGCAATCACTTCGGCATTGACAATGCGTTCAATTTCTTGAAGCTGTTCAAATGAAACAGGCTGATCATTGGCAAAGTCAAAACGTAAAAGTTCGCTGGCAACCAATGAGCCTTTTTGCTGTACGTGCGTACCCAAAACTTGGCGCAGCGCTGCATGCAACAGGTGAGTCGCAGAGTGGTTGCGCGATGTTGCTGCACGGATATCTGCTTTAACAATCGCTTCAACCGCTTGAGCCGCTTTTAAGTTACCCATGGTCACGATGCCTTGGTGTACAAATGCGCCGCCTGATTTTTTGGTGTCTTGAACTTCAAAAATACCAGTTTCGTTTTTGAAGATACCTGTATCGCCAACTTGACCGCCACTTTCTGCATAGAACGGAGTTTGGTTTAGAACGATTAGTGCTTCGTCACCTTCAAAAACTTCATCAACTTGTTCGCCGTCTTTGTAGATTGCAACAATTTGACCTTGGCCTTGAGTTGCGTCATAGCCGTCAAATTGAGTCTCGCCTTCAACTTTGACAATTGAGTTGTAGTCGACAGCAAATTTACCAGCATCACGCGCACGTTGACGTTGAGCCGCCATTTCGACTTCGAAACCAGCTTCATCAATCGTTAAATCACGTTCACGTGCAATGTCTGCTGTTAAGTCAGTCGGGAAGCCGTAAGTATCGTAAAGTTTAAATACAGTTTCGCCTGGAATCACTGAACCTTTAAGTTGAGCCAATTCGCCTTCAAGCAATTTCAAACCTTGCTCTAAAGTTTTTGCGAATTGTTCTTCTTCTTTCAAAAGCTGTGCTTCGATACGTGCTTGCTGTGCAGCAAGCTCAGGATAAGCAGCGCCCATCACGTCGATCAGCGGCTGCAACATTTTGTAGAAGAATGAACCTGTTGCACCCAATTTGTTACCATGACGTACTGCACGACGGATAATACGGCGAAGTACATAGCCACGGCCTTCGTTAGACGGGTTAACACCGTCTGCAATCAAGAAGCAGCAAGAACGTGCATGGTCAGCCACAACTTTAAGTGAAGCAGGGTATTCAACTGGTTTGTTTTCTGCTTGTGCTTTTGCTTCAAGTTCAGTGGTATCTAAACCAATGATTTCAGCAGCAGCTTTAAGTAGGTTTTGGAATAGGTCAATTTCGTAGTTTGAGTTTACATGCTGTAAAACTGCAGAAATACGCTCAAGGCCCATACCTGTATCTACAGAAGGTGCAGGAAGGGCATGCAGAACACCATCAGCAGTACGGTTGAACTGCATGAATACGTTGTTCCAAATTTCGATGAAACGATCGCCATCTTCTTCAGGAGTGCCCGGTAAGCCGCCCCAAATGTGGTCACCATGGTCAAAGAAGATTTCAGAACATGGACCGCAAGGACCTGTATCGCCCATTGCCCAGAAGTTATCTGAAGCGTATTTTTCGCCTTTGTTGTCACCAATACGGATAATGCGTGAAGCGTCTAGACCAATTTCTTTGTTCCAGATATCAAATGCTTCGTCATCTGTATGGTAAACAGTGGCATATAGTTTATCTTTTGGCAGACCTAACCATTTTTCGTTGGTTAAGAAATCCCAAGCAAAGGTGATGGCATCACGTTTGAAGTAGTCACCAAATGAGAAGTTACCCAACATTTCAAAGAATGTGTGGTGACGTGCTGTATAACCAACGTTGTCTAAGTCGTTGTGTTTACCGCCGGCACGGACACATTTTTGTGAAGAAGTTGCACGAACGTAGTCACGTTTTTCAAGACCAAGGAAGCAGTCTTTAAACTGGTTCATACCAGCATTTGTGAACAATAGTGTTGGGTCGTTGGCAGGTACCAGAGAACTCGACGCGACACGTGTATGCCCTTGCGATTCAAAGTAGCTTAAAAAAGCTTCGCGAATTTCAGCTGATGTCATAAAACGAGTACTCACAACCAAGTCTCTCCTAATTTCGATTTGGTAATAGCATATCAAGCAAGTCTTACAAAAATTTAAAGCTGGCTTGAGATGCTGACATAAAATTTAAAAACGCTAAATTATAACGGAAAAAGGTGTAGTGACCAATGATTTTCGGCTATCTCTATGACTTTTTATATGTTTTAAATTTAGCACCTATATTTTTAGATTTTTAAACCTTTGGAACGCTGAAAGTATTTATTGATTAATCTAGTGAGCGCACTGTTGCTGCGTTTCATTTATATGTCTTGAAAAGTTTTTAATGTTCAAATTCAGCACGTTGATAAATGCTCTACGTGAAGGTGCTTTGCATTTATATTTTTCAGTTCATTGGGAAAATTGCATGTTTGCATCCATTTTATTAAGAGTGATTGAACTTGATCTTGGTGCCGTACATTTTCAGTGAAGCTAATATTTAGATCTATGTTGGCGCTAACGCTTTATAAAAATAAAGCCCAATAAGCATTAAACGAATAAATGATAACGTTTTCATGTTGAAATCCATTAATATATAGATGCTTTATTTTTGTTTTAAAACGAAGGATTGGTCATGCAGCGAGTGGCAATTAATGGATTTGGTCGAATCGGACGCAATGTATTACGCGCTTGGTTTGAAAATCCAAAGGAATTTCACTATGAAATTGTTGCCATAAATGATGTCGCTGATGTGGAAACCATGGTGCATTTGTTTAAATACGACACCACGCATGGTCGTTTTGCAGGCCAAGTCGACATTCTTGAACAAGATGGCGCTATTTTTCTAGAGATCTCTTGTGCCCAAGCACATCTCAAAGTGCAAGTTTTAAATGAAGCACAGCCGAGTCTTTTGCCTTGGCAACACCTGAATGTCGATGTGGTACTCGAATGTACAGGTTTATTTAGATCGCGAGAGGCAGCCACACAGCATATTGGTGCAGGTGCCAAACGTGTGATTATTGGTGCTGCGCCGTTTGACAGTGTTGATGCTGCGATTGTGTATGGTGTTAATCATCATGAAGTCAAAGCGACGGATCAAATTATTTCGAGTGTGTCGTGTACCACGCAGGCTTTGGTGCCTTTAGTCAAAATTATTGATGATGCCTTTGGTATAGACACAGCACTCATGACAGAAATTCATGCTGTGACTGCGGATCAGTCTGTATTGGATCATGCACATCGTGACTTACGTCGTGCGCGAGCTTCAGGTCAAAATATTATTCCAACAACCTCTTCAGCTCTGGGTGCGTTGAAACGGGTCATGCCGAAAATGGAAGATCGAATCGATGGCTATTCGATTCGTGTGCCGACTATCAATGTTGCTGCAATCGATTTAAGTTTTGTGTCTCAATCAGTTATCACCAAGCATGAGTTAAATGCAGTGTTAAGCAAAGCTGCACGTTTTGATTATCATGAAATTATGTCAGTAACCGATGAGCCCTTGGTCTCAAGTGATTTTAATCATTCACCTTATTCATTGATTGTCGATTTGAATCAAACCATGGTGGTAGGAAAGCAAGCAAAAGTTTTCGCATGGTATGACAATGAATGGGGCTATGCGAACCGCTTGCTCGATTTATGTGAAAGTTTTCACTCTTTATAAAAATTCAAACTTATCCAATATAGAAAACATCTACTAGCTTGTAGGTGTTTTTTTATTTTCTAAAATTAGATGAAAAATCATGCGTAATCTCGTTGATGTATCTCGAAAATATTGAAAAACTTTAAAAAATATTCAAGCACAGCCGATTTATTGTTTAAGATGAAAGTCAAAGAAATATATAAAGAGTATTGAGCATGATGTTGATGTTACTTTGGGGATTTATTTTATTATTGGCGCTGGCGGTTATATTTTTAATTTGGCTACAGTTTAATCGTGACGTATCGCAATCTACCGCGCATGAAACCTTGCCACTCGAGGAAAAAGTGGTGCATCTAGAAGCCAACCTGAAAAAGACCTTGGAAATTATGCAAGACCTTGCAAAGAAAATGCATATCCAGCAAGAAGTATTAGATCAAACCACTCACAAATTACAGCAAGTTGAATTGCAAAATGCAGAGTTGGTGAACCTTTTGGCAAAAGTGGTCAAAACCGATCAAAGCTAATCGAAAGATAAAGAAGACTGCCCATAGCTCGATATCTGCATGAAGCATGTAATCTCAAGGTATGGGTATTTTTTTATCCAATAAGATGATTCTCAATATTTATTGTCATTGGGTTCAAATCGTAGTTCACGCGTTTTTCAACATATGATCGTATGGGACTAAATCAAAATTTGTCTTAACACGGCTGCTGAAAGCATGCTAATCACAACGGTAGGCAATAATGAAAAACGTGATGCTGTAAATAGGGTAATGGCCATCACGATCAAATCAGCAGGATTATCTTTAACAAAATAAGGCGCGATCACTGAGATCAACACACAGCCGGGAACAACTTCCATAATTTGACGTTGTTTGTTGGTGAGGCTACGGTTTTTCAGTAACACATAACCCAAGATACGGGTCAGGTAAGTGGTTAAGGCAATAAATAGAATCGCGATCAGGGTGCTAGAGTGGATCATACATCATCTCCAATTAGGAAAAATGCAGAAGCAATACCCGTAACTGCGCCAATCGGAACATACCAGCCCGCAGGGAGATACAAATAAGCCAGAGATGCGGCAATCAAACTGACCAGCCATGGACGCGCCGCTTTAAAGCCTTTCCACATGCCACGTAGTAAAACAAGAAATACAGCAGGGAAGGCCATATCAAAACCAAGTCGACTAATATCGCCAAGTATCGGTCCGATCATTGCTCCTAAAGTGGTAAAGCCGACCCACATCAAATATAGAGCACAGCATAAGCCTGCATAGAACATTAAACTAAAGGCGCGCTGAATTCCCAAAGCATTAGATTTTTTTTGCGCATCGGCCAAACCTACGGCCCAACTTTCATCGCACATAAAAAATAAAGCGGTATAAACCGTGCGATTTGGTAGATGTCGTAAATACGGGACAAGGCTCGCCCCCATTAATAGGTGCCGACTATTCACTAAAAACGTAATAAACATCAGCATGAGAATATTAGGGGGATTGGTCCAAACTTGCAAAATGGCAAATTCAGAACCACCTGCAAAGTTAAGACCAGTCAAAAGCGGAACTTCTAAACTAGAAAAGCCTTTATGTGTTGCCTGAGCACCCAGAACTAATGCAAAAGGAATAATGCCCAGCAGCATTGGAATAGATGTTTTTAGACCTCGTTTAAACTCAATAGAATGCTGTGAATGGGTATGATTGAGTGTACTTTGTCTAAACATCAACATGACGTTTTCCATGAAGCGAGATCGAAAGCAATATTTTATGGATATCTGAGCAGCATTTGGCAGCTATTTTATGAAAGATTGCTTTTATTGTGCAATGAAATTGCTAAAATAAAGATTATTGTGAAATTTAGTGCCTTTATTGATGGATCAGATAGATAAACGCATTTTGCAAGCATTACAGCAAAATGGAAAACTACAAAATAATGAATTGGCCCAACTAGTTGGTTTATCACCTTCGCCGTGTTTGAGACGGGTTAAGCAACTAGAAGATGAAGGCTATATTGAGAAATATGTGGCTTTACTGAATCAGTCAAAATTGAATTTAAGTTTAACGGTATTTGCGCGGATTTGGCTAAAAGGTCAAGATGCAAAAACCGTGAATGATTTTGTCGCAGCGATTCAAACGATGCCTGAGGTGGTTGAATGTCAACTCATGGCAGGGGATTGTGACTTTTTCTTACGTATCGTCGTGGCAGATTTAGAAGCCTATCGAAAGTTTCAGATTCATCATTTAACGCAGATTGCCAGTGTGCAAAATGTAAAAACAGAGATACCGTTACAGGCTGTTAAACAAACTACAGCACTTCCTTTGGATTGATGTTCGAGTCTTAAATTAAGTTATTGAGCCTGATCATATTTATAACTTTGTTTAAAACTTCATCTATAGAAAGTAGGACGCTTATTATTTTTTATCAAATGGTTAAAAAAATAACGTTCACAGGATTTTAAAATATAAGCATAAACATGGATTTAGTTGTAAAAGTTAAAGCTGTAGATGAAGTAATGAATGCTGAAGCATCTTTTATGAAAAAGTCGTGTGCAAGCGTAAAACTATCGTGCTAAACTAGGAGAAATCGGGTGTGCTCCCGATTTTTTTATGCGGATTTGTTCCGCGCTGACAAGAATTTAGGTTTACAACATGCCCATTTCAGAGACATGGTTATTACCTGATGGTGTAGCTGATGTACTGCCAGAACAGGCGCAAGTGATTGAATCTTTGCGTCGTGAAGCATTAGATTTCCTCGCATCTCGAGGTTATCAGTTGGTGTACACGCCATTCATTGAATACATCGAATCTCTATCTTCTCTTTCAGAATCGAATCAAGATTTAGACTTAGCCACTTTTAAAGTGATCGACCAACTTTCAGGTCGTTTGCTTGGTGTGCGTGCCGATATGACACCACAAGTGGCTCGTATTGATGCGCATGTACATCCTGTCGAAGGTGTAGCTCGTTATTGCTACGCTGGTACAGTACTACATACTAAGCCACAGGGTTTTAATACCACACGTGCACCTTTACAGTTAGGTGCTGAATTATTTGGTTCAGACAGCATTGATGCTGACGTTGAACTGATTGATGTCATGATCAACTTGCTTGCTAAAGCAGGTCATGCAGATGGTATCCATCTTGATTTAGGGCATGTCGGTTTATTCCGCAGCATGGTGAAACAAGCTGGCTTGAGCAAAGCAGTTGAACGTCAGTTATCTGACTTGTATCAACGTAAAGCTCTACCTGAACTTGCTGAATTCACACAAAGCATTCCAAATGGTGCTGACTTTTATACTTTAGGTCGTTTTGCAAGTGATTTAGATGCGTTACAAGCAAATTTAAGTGCTGAAGTTTTAAATAACGAAGCATTTAAACTGGCTTTTGATGCAGTGAAATCGACTCAAGCGGCAATCCAAGCCCGTTGGCCAGACTTACACATTGGTATTGATGTGGTTGAACTTCGTTCATATCACTATCACACTGGTTTAATGTATGCCGTATATGCGCCAAACCGTGCTGCGCCATTGGCTCAAGGCGGTCGCTATGACGGTATTGGTGAACACTTCGGTCGTGCGCGTCCAGCTACAGGTTTTTCTTGTGACCTATATGCATTAACTGCAGGTCAAGTTCAGAAAAGCCAAGTTTTGGTTGCACCAAAAGGCATCGAAGCAGATTTATTAAAGGCAATTGAGGCAGCACGTACCGAAGGATTCAGTGTTGTTCAATTGTTAGGTAATGATGATTTAAGCTCAGCACCGTATGCAACGCACCAGTTGGTGAATGCAAATGGCGAGTGGACAATCAAACAAATTTAATCGCGGATGTGCCTGCGGGCACACACGTTTTTTCCAATTTTAACAGCATGATGCAATGAGGCTATTATGGGCAAGAATGTTGTGGTACTTGGTACCCAATGGGGCGACGAAGGTAAAGGTAAGATCGTCGACCTGCTCACAGATCAAGCGGCTGCGGTAGTTCGCTATCAAGGTGGACACAACGCAGGTCATACACTTGTGGTTGGTGGTAAGAAAACTGTATTACACCTCATTCCATCTGGTATTTTACGTGACAACGTATTGTGCTTAATTGGTAATGGTGTTGTTTTATCACCTGAAGCTTTAATCCATGAAATGGAAGTTTTAGAAAAAGAAGGCGTGCCTGTACGTGAACGTCTACGTATTTCTCCAAACTGCCCATTGATCCTTCCACACCATATCGCCCTTGACCAAGCACGTGAGAAAAAACGTGGCAATGCGAAAATTGGTACAACAGGTCGTGGTATCGGTCCTGCATACGAAGACAAAGTGGCCCGTCGTGCAATCCGTGTTGCTGACTTGGTTCGTGGTGGTGCTCATCTTAAAGCTCAACTTGAAGAGCTTCTTGAATACCATAACTTCCAATTGACTCAATTCTTCGGTGTTGAAGCCGTTAAAGTTGAAGATGTAATCGCTCTATGTGACGAATGGCGTAAAGTCATCGAACCTATGGTGATGGACGTTACTGGCGAACTTCATGCTTACCGTAAAGCGGGTAAGAAAATCATGTTTGAAGGTGCGCAAGGTTCACTTCTTGACGTTGACCACGGTACATATCCGTATGTTACTTCTTCAAACACAACTGCTGGTGGCGTAAGCTCAGGTTCAGGTCTTGGTCCATTACACCTTGACTATGTATTGGGTATTACTAAAGCGTACACAACTCGTGTAGGTGCTGGTCCGTTCCCAACTGAACTTGTTTACGATGCTGCAAACGATGTTGGTGATGCGATCGGTAAACATTTGGGTACTGTAGGTTCTGAGTTTGGTGCGTCTACTGGCCGTCAACGTCGTTGTGGTTGGTTCGATGCTGAAATTCTACGTCGTTCAGTAGAAGTGAACTCACTTTCTGGTATTTGCTTAACTAAACTAGACGTTCTAGATGGTTTAGAAGAAGTGAAAATCTGTGTAGGTTACGAAGCTTCTGATGCTGCAGGTTGTGTAGGTTCTTCTGATGCGCTTGCATTTGAAACTTTAAAACCAATCTACGAAACTATGCCAGGTTGGTCAGAGTCTACTTTCGGTGCGAAATCACTAGATCAATTGCCACAAAATGCAATTAACTACGTGAAACGTTTAGAGCAATTGATTGAATGTCCAATCGACATCATTTCAACTGGTCCAGACCGAGATGAAACAATCGTATTACGTCATCCATTCGACGCATAATGTTGTTGAATTAAGATGTAAAAGCCTCGCGAAAGCGGGGCTTTTTTATATAACGAAGAATACAACTTCAAAAAAGTTGATTAAATTTAAATGATGGAAAAATAAAGATTTTGAAAAAATAAGCATAAAAATATTGAGTCAGTCAATTTTTTGTATATATTTGACACTCTTTATAAATAACTAGAGATCATGATGAATTATAAAAAAACTTTGGCATGCTTTGCCGTAGCAGCTTCTTTATCAGGTTGTACCACGATTGCTGATCTTGCAGGTGCTGATTCTGCATCTTTGAACTTACAAGCAACACAGTCTTATAACGCAATGCTGAAAGACGCTCAGACCAAACAAGTGCTCGATACCAAGTCTGCAACTTATCAAAAAGTAAACCGTGTTTTCTGGAAAATGAAACCATTTGCAGATCAGATGAATCAAACGGGTCAGGCTTTTGATTGGAAAGTTGCCGTGATCAAGTCTAAAGAAATCAATGCCTATGTTGCACCCGGCGGGAAAGTTGTTTTCTATACAGGAATCGTCGAAACCCTCAAACTCACGGATGATGAAGTCGCAGCAATCATGGGTCACGAAATGGTTCATGCTTTAGAAGAACATGCAAAAAATAAAATTGGCGCTTCAGCACTGACCAATCTTGCAGTGAGTATAGGTTCACAATACGTAGGTAATGCAGCAGGTGGCTATGGTGCAACCTTGCTTGACTTGGGGAGTCAATTTGGTGTGGGCTTGCCGTATTCACGTAATTTGGAAAGTCGCGCGGATAAAGGTGGCCTAGTGATGATGGCAAAGGCTGGATACAATCCAGAAGCGGCGATTTCATTGTGGAAAAAAATGAATGCGAATGATAACAGTGGCAACGACGCACTGAGCAAATTTATGTCTACACACCCAAGCAATAATGACCGTATTGCTGCTATGCAAAAAATGATGCCGGAAGCGCAGCAATATTATAAAAATGCGACACCATCGAGTGTACGTCGTTAATATCTGCGGTTTTCAAGACTAAAGTTGCATTTTAGTACGCTATACACTTTGTGGTGAGTTGCTAAAATGCAATTTGAATTAGGAAGAGAAGTGCAGGATGCAAAAGAATATTTCGACCACCATTTTTTATTCTTTATTATTTGCGATGGGGGGAGCACCCACTATTGCTATGATGATCATTCGTGCCCAAACTCAAGATCCACAATTAATTTATCAAGCCCTGATTGGGTTGTCGGTGATTATTGCCTGTATTCTTGTGCCCATAGTTTTGATACAAAATGCTGTCCTATTTTTTAAGCGAAAAAATGTGCAGTTAGAAGAAAAAATTAAGCCATTAATGCATGTGTATTTGGGCTTGAATGTGGTTTGTTTAATCTATTGGTTGGTTCTTCAATTTTCAGCTTAAAAAAATTACATAAATACTATTATAAGTCGCTATAACTTCGTTTTAAGCTCCAAACCATAAGAATATAATATCCATAAATTCACTTATATTTTAATGGTCTGGAGTATCCTTAATGAAAAAAATAATTCTAACGAGCCTGTGTATGGCCGGTGTAATGACGATTTCGGGCTGTGCGACAGTGGCAGATATGGCAGGAGCGGATACTGCCACATTGAACGCGCAAGCAACACAAAGTTATAACAAAATGGTGACAGATGCGCGTTCTAAAAATCAGCTCGATACCTCTTCGAGTACATATAAGCGCATTAATACTGTATTCCAAAAACTGCGTCCTTATGCAGACCAAATGAACCAAACGGGTCAAGCGTTCCAATGGCAATTGGCAGTCATGAAATCAGACCAAGTCAATGCCTTTGTCGCTCCAGGCGGTAAAGTTGTATTTTATACAGGTATCGTCAATAAACTGAATTTAACTGATGCAGAAATTGCGGCGGTTATGGGACATGAAATGGTCCATGCTCTTGAAGAACATGCAAAAAGTAAATTGGGTGCTCAAGCCTTAACGGATCTTGCGCTGAATATTGGTTTAAGTGCCGCAGGCAATAATGTCGGTCAATTGGGCACTGCTGCTGCGCAGTTAGGTAGTCAAATCGGTATAGGGTTACCGTATTCACGTTCTCTGGAAAGCCGTGCTGACCAAGGTGGTTTAATGTTAATGGCACGTGCAGGTTATAACCCACAAGCGGCGATTACACTTTGGGAAAAAATGAACAAGCTTGAAGGTGCGGGAGGTTCATCATTCCTGTCTACGCATCCATCAAACTCACAACGTATTGAAGCGATGCGTAAAAATCTACCAGCAGCGCAGCAGGTTTATAACCAACGTCGTTAATATTATGAATTAATTATCCATTTAAAAAAAGCAGGCTATGGCCTGCTTTTTTGTATTTAATAGTTTGAAAAGTTCTTATATGGCATACCTATATCAGGCGCAATAAAAAAGGCAAAGTAAAAACTTTGCCTTTTTGCACTAGAGATCAGAAGATCTTAGTGGTGGTGACCGCCTGCACCGTGTACGTGACCGTGTTCAAGTTCTTCAGCAGAAGCCTCACGGATTTCAACGATTTCAACTTCGAAAGTTAAATCTTGACCAGCAAGTGGAAAGTTTGCATCAACAAGAACGTTGTCGCCTTCAACCGCTTTAACTGTCACGATTTGTACGCCGTCATCAGTTTGAGCTTGGAATTGCATACCTGGTTGGATGTTATCCACGCCTTGGAACATTTGAGCAGGAACTTCTTGAACGAGATCAGGGTTGTATTCGCCATAACCTTCGGCAGCAGGTACAGTTACAGTGAATTTTTCACCAACTGTTTTGCCTAAAAGAGCTTTTTCAAGACCTGGAATGATGTTACCAGCGCCGTGCAAATATGCTAGTGGCTCACCTTGAGATTGGTCGAGAGTTTCACCCTCTGCATTAGTCAATGTGTAGTGGAAAGAAACCACAGAGTTATTTGCAATAGCAGTCATGTTATTGATCCATTCAATTTTTTAAGGGTTACATCATAAAGTGAAATTGCACTTTTGTAGACTAAATTTATCAAAAAAATGCAATTTTTAAATGTTTATGATGATTTTTTCATTAATCGGGGCAAATCTGTAAATTTCAATGCAATTTAATTTTAGGCGCAATTTTTCGTGTAACAAAATCTTTAGCCGTTAATAGTCCTGCATGTGCGTAGCCGTAAATTGTGGCTTGATGCATTCGATAAAGTGAAACGTACATTGATTTGGCAACAAAGCCTTGAACATTGACCTGACCTAAAAGTTCACCAACCGCTTTATGCTTGCTTAATGAGACTAGGGAGCCTTTGTCTGAAAATACGAACATTGGGAGTTGTTGACCACGGATACGCGCCTTTAAACAATCCACGAGAAATGACGCTTGTTGGCTGGCCACTTGAGCGCGTGGGCCGAGGACAGGCTCATCTGCACGCGGTTGGCAATGTGCACAATCACCAAACGCGAAAATATCTGGGTGTGCCTTAGTTTGTAATGTTGCATATACACTTAAACACCCCATGCGGTCTTTTTCAAAGCCTTCAAGTTTAGAAATTACTTCTGGTGTTTTAATACCTGCAGCCCATACTTTCAGTTCAGCTTTAATTTTACTGCCATCATTAAAATAAACATGTTCAGCATCGACTTTTTCCACACGTTTAGAGGTTAAGACCTCAATTTTCATGCGTTGTAATTGCTGCTGAGCATGCTCGGCCATTTTTTCAGGGAGTGCAGGCAGAATCCGATCAGCACCTTCAATTAAATTGATCTGTACGCTTTGCGGATGAATTTTATTTAAACCATATTTATAAAAATTATGTTTGGCTTCGACCAATTCTGCGGAGAGTTCAACGCCAGTTGCACCTGCGCCAATAATGGCAATTTTCAACTCACGTGCTGTATTGCTATTTTGCGCATCCAAATATAACTGTAAGAGATCTTGTTGGAAGATTTCAGCTTGTTGTAGGCTGTCCAAATAGTGGCAATGTTCATACACGCCCGGCGTGTTGAAATCGTTAGAAACTGAGCCTAAAGCAAGAACAAGGGTGTCATAACTCAGTTGCAGTTGTTCTTGAGTGGATTCATATTTACCTTGTTGGACTTTGCTGAGCTGAATGGTTTTTTCAGTAGGATGAACATTTTCAAACTTAGCCAAGACAAACTCATAATGATGCTTCGCAGCATGCGCATAGTAGTTGATTTCTTCTTCGCTGACTGACATCGTGCCTGCGGCAATTTCATGTAAAAGGGGTTTCCAGACATGCGTGAGTTTCATATCTACGAGGGTAATGCGCGCTTTCTTTTTTTTCCCGAGTAAGTCACCGAGTTGCGTAACCAGTTCTAAACCACCAGCACCACCACCGACAATGACAATATGGTGTAACTTGGAGTCATCAGCGTTATTCATTGAATTACCTATTTTATTATTGTTGAAAAAAAGAAGATGGCACGAGTATGTCATCTTCTTTATTGCACAAATAACGAATTGTCTTACAAGTTACATAATCACATCATTGACCTAAAGGGTAGGTTTTAACTTCTGCTGCATCCGTATTAAAGATGCTAAAAAGGCCTTTGATCCACATCATGAAACGCTCAAAAATATTGGCTTCTTCAATTTGCACGTCATCTTCGATATCAAAGGTATTGATCAGCTGATTATTTTGATAAACAGTAACGGTGGCTAATTTCATTACTTCAGCCAAAGGCGCAGTGAGTTCTTTTTCATTTACTTCAACACTCAGTTTAGTCTGTGTTTCATGAAGTGGTTCAATGGCTTGAATTTGGCCATTGCCAGTATTTAAAAGAATACGTTGCTGTGTAGGATCAAAAGCTTTTAAATCGATGGCATAAGCTTGATCATAAAGTGAAGTTGTAATTAGTTTGGGTTGTTGAGTTTCCACCTTAAACATTTTCAAGGTTGATTTAACCACAGGTAATTCTGCAATTAATTGCTTATCTTTGATTGCAACTTCATTACGTGTATAGGTATAAGCCAAGTTCATGAGGTTGTGTGCTACTTCTGCACGTTTTAATCCACTTTTTGCCCCTAATACTACAACAATCAAACGACGTTCTGGCGCGTCAGGATTCGCGATCAAACGGTTGGCTGTTAAAGCTAAGTTATAACCTGCAGCTTTAGTAAAACCTGTTTTTAAGCCATCAACGGTGGGATCTTGTTTTAATAAGATATTGGTTGCACGGTGGAAGCGTTGGTTATAACTAAAACTTTGTTGTTTTGAATAATACAAATAGTCAGGTGTGTCAGTCACCAGTGCTTGCCCTAAACGTGCAAGGTCAGCCGCCGATGAATAATGTTCTGGCATGGTAATACCGGCTGGATTTTGAAAATTGGTGTCATTCATGCCCAAAGCTTTAGCTTCTTTGTTCATGCGTTCAATAAATTTTGGAATATCACCAGAAATGCGTTCAGCTAAAGTCACTGCGGCATCATTGGCTGACATGACCACAAGACCTGCTAAAAGCTGATCAACTGAAATTTGTTCACCAGCTTTGAGATACATTTGTGATTCATCCCATTGAACCACTTGTACGACTGGGGTTGCGGTCAGGATTTCATTTTTCTTTAAATGACCTGCTTTAATTTCCTTTAAAGCAATATAAGCCACCATCATTTTGGTAAGTGAAGCAGGGGCACGCTGAACATGGCTATTATGTTCTGCAATCACCTGACCCGACTGAGGGTCTAAAATGGTCCAAGCTTCAGCTTCAACGGTTTCAGGGACAATATTTAAAAGGGCAGCATTTGCTATCGTGGAGCATAGAAAACTAAGCAGCGCGATGAGGTAAATCATGTGTTTCAATGAGGTTCCTTAACCAACCATTCCGTTGGTGGTAAAACGAAAAAATTTTTAGGCATGCTATGCCTTTTTTTTTCTGCTGACTAGTCATTATTGTAGACAATTGCGACAGTTCCGCATTCAGTTGTAAAAAATGTTAATCTAATTGATAAGTTATCTTTTATTTATTTTATATCGCCCATTATGTTGCATTATCAAATCGAATTTGACGATTATCGTCAGCATCTAGTCCATGTCACTGCACGTTTCTTGGCAAATCCTACACAGGTGCTTTCGTTGCCTACTTGGATTCCCGGAAGTTACTTAATCCGTGAATTTTCGAAGCATATCGAAGCCGTTCGAGCATATGATGAAGATGGGCGTTTGTTACAAATTGAGAAATTTGAAAAAAATAAATGGCGTTTATTCAATACAGATCATGAGTTGATCACGGTTGAATATGATGTATATGCCTTCGATTTATCGGTCCGTGGTGCTTATGTCGATCAAAGCCGTTTATATGTCAATCCAGCTTGCGCATGTTTAGGTTTAGTTGACCAAGAAGATACAGCCATTGAGGTTGAAGTTTTCTTGCCACCCGAGTTAAAGCATTTCCAACTTGCGACTGGATTAAAGTCAAAAAGTTTAGTGAAAGGTCGTTATACCTTATATGCAGATAACTATGCTCAGTTAATTGATGCACCGTTTGAACTGGCGGAACAAACCCGTTTTAGTTTTGAAGCCAACGGCATTCCGCATGAGTTTGTGGTGTCGGGCAAACATGCTATGAACGCGCAGCGTATGCAGCAAGACATCGAAAAAATTTGTTCGACTGAAATTTCAATGTTTGGTTCGGCGCCATTTAAAGACTATACCTTTATGACCATGGCAACGGCCAATAGCTATGGTGGTTTAGAGCATCCAAACAGTACGAGTTTAATTAGCCCGCGTGATGATTTACCAAAAGCCAATGAACCTGTAGAACCATCGGCAGATTATCAACGTTTCTTAGGGTTATGCAGCCATGAATATTTCCACTCATGGTTGGTAAAATTTATCCGTCCAGAAAGATTTGTGAATTATGACCTCAACAAAGAAGGCTATACCTCTTTGCTTTGGATTTTTGAAGGTTTCACATCGTATTATGATGATTTGATTTTGCTGCGTAGTGGTGTGATTAATCAGGATTCTTATATCAAGCTTTTAAAAGCACAAATTGATCGCTATTTACAAAATCCAGGTCGTGAGATTCAAACTGTGGCTGAATCAAGCTTTGATGCATGGGTGAAATTCTACCGTCAGGATGAAAACTCAAATAACGCAGGTACAAGTTATTACAACAAAGGCTGCCTCGTGGCGCTGTGTTTAGACCTAGGTTTACGCCTACGTGGTTCGAGTCTTGATGCCTTAATGCGTAAGCTATATGAAAATGCGCAAAATGGCATTCAAGTCAATGAACGGACTATTTTCAATTTATGTAATGAATTAACAGGTGATGATTGGTTAGAACAAATCAATCACTTGATTAATACTACAGATGAATTGCCGTTAGATCAGTTGTTCCCTGAGTTTGGCTTAAGCTATACACTCAAAAATGACAAATCATTGCCATTTGGTTTAAAACTGGCTGATAAGCCTGAAGGTGTGTTGGTTCAGTCTGCTCGCCGTGACGGTGCAGCTGCAAAAGCTGGCTTGTCTGCGAACGATGTGATTATTGCAATTGATGGTCTAAAAGCAACCGTTAAATTGGCAGAAAAATATGCCAAGCAAGATGGCAGTTATACGGTGTTGGCATTCCGCCGTGATGAGCTGATGAGCTTTGAAGTGAAAGCGGCAGGTTCAGAATTAACTGAAGTTGAACTTAAAGTGGAAGATCAGGCTAAAGTTGAGAAGTGGTTGAAGGCTTAATTTGATAAGTATTTAATTTTCATGTAAAACCCATACTTAGGTATGGGTTTTTTATAAGAAAATGAATAGTAAAAATTTAATAATTGGAATTTCGATAACTGTAATTTGGTTCTTAGTGATAGTACTGTTTTGCTTTCAAAACAATTTTGTATTTACCAATAGAGAGCTGAATTCACTAGGGGATTTTCTCGCAGGTATATTTGCTCCAGTTGCTTTTCTTTGGTTAATACTCGGGTATCTCCAGCAAGGTAAACAATTAGATCAAAATACCAAAGCTTTGGAACAGCAAGAAAAAGCACTTAAACTTCAAATAGAAGAGATGAAGGAGAGCGTTAAACAGCAAGGGTATCTTGCTCAGCTACAGTCAGAACAATTGAGAATGAATCATAATTCATGCCAACCTTACTTAGAATTATGCACTCCAAAATTAGAAATTCTTAATATTAGAGATCTATTAACTAATAAGCCTGAAAAGTTATGTTCATTAATTTTTAGTGTTTATTCGAGAATTAATGAATCAAGAATTGTTTTATTAATGACTTTGGATGACACAATTTATCAGCGTGAAATGAAAATATTAGTTGATGAGTCTATTGAATTTAAATTAAGGCTAGATTGTTTGAATGACACTTATACTAATGATTTTTTATCAGGAAAAATCAATGATTTGGATTTTAAATTTAAGATGAGATTTCAGAATATTTATGGATTAGAAACTGAAAATATTTATTCATATAGAATATTAAGACATGAAACAGGTGAGGTTCAAGTATTAAAGCCATCACTGAGAGATTCGTTAGTAGCAAGTAAAGTTGTATAAATTATGCTTCAAAGATTCATTTTTATTGAAAAAAAGCTCACTGGTGTAAGCTTTTTTCAAACTGATTTTTAAGAAATAATATCAACGTCCGTTACGACCGCGGCCACGTGGGGCTTTAGTATTCGGACGAGTTGTACCATTGGTACGGCGTTTTGGTTTTTCGCTCTCATCCATTTGCCAGATACGTTTTGTACCTGACTTTTTCACGGATCCGTCTTTATTCTTACGAACCATTGGCTTACCACCTGTACCGCCTGGTTTTTTCACATAAGAGCGCGAACGGTAAGGTTCTTCTGCAGGTACATTTTGAAAGTCAGGGTAAAGTAACGGTTCAATTTCTTTGGTTTCACCTGGTTCTAAAGCCAATTGAACTAAATCGATTGCACCAATACGTGTACGAATTAAACGTAAGGTTGGGAAACCCACTGCTGAAGTCATACGACGAACTTGGCGGTTACGGCCTTCACAAATTTGGATTTCAACCCAAGAGGTTGGAATGTTTGCACGGAAACGTACAGGAGGATCACGATCCCATAACCATTCTGGCTGTTGCACTTTAATGGCTTTGGCTGGCAAAGTCATACCATCTTTTAGCTCAACGCCTTTACGTAATTGTTCAAGCGCTTCTTCTGTGATGTCGCCATCGACTTGCACTAAGTAGGTTTTGAACTTTTTATTTTCAGGATTGGTGATGTACTGATTTAAACCACCATGATCGGTTAAAAATACCAAACCTTCGGAGTCCATATCTAAACGACCTGCAATACGTAGACTAGGATCGTCCACGAAGTCAGATATGGTCATATGCGCTTCGTCTTTACGGAATTGGGAGAGCACGTCATATGGCTTGTTTAAGATGACGATTTTCATAGGAAATAACTTCTATTAAATACAATAATTCAAATTGGTTAAGATTTATTCAATAGGGAAATGCAGCTATTTCCCATCTAAATCTCAAAAAAGGTAGATTTGCTTTAGAGTATTATGCGTGAAGCGCAATTAAAAGTCTTATCAAACAGAAATTATTTTTTCACTCGCTTCTCAGGGAGGATCATAAAAATGGGTTATCAGAAGATCGTCGTTCCAGTGGATGGGACAAAAATTACAGTAAATTCAGACTTATCATTCAATGTTCCCAATAATCCAATTATTCCGTTTATTGAAGGCGATGGTATAGGTGTTGATATCACGCCCGTGATGAAAACCGTGGTGAATGCCGCAGTACAAAAAGCTTATGGTGGAAAACGTGCCATAGAATGGATGGAAGTCTATTGTGGTGAAAAAGCCAATAAAATTTATGGCACCTATATGCCCGAAGAAACCTTTGAGGCTTTACGCGAATTTGTGGTTTCAATTAAAGGGCCGTTAACGACGCCTGTCGGTGGTGGCATTCGTTCGCTAAATGTTGCACTACGTCAAGAATTAGATCTCTACGTCTGTGTGCGCCCAGTACGTTGGTTTAAGGGCGTTCCTTCACCTGTTCAGCATCCTGAACGTACAGACATGGTGATCTTCCGAGAGAACTCAGAAGATATTTACGCAGGGATCGAATGGAAAGCAGATTCGCCTGAAGCCAAGAAAATGATCAAATTTCTTAAAGAGGAAATGGGCGTCACTAAGATTCGCTTTGAGGAAAATTGCGGTATCGGGATTAAGCCTGTATCTAAAGAAGGTTCTCAGCGTTTGGTACGTAAAGCTATTCAATTCGCCATTGATAATGATAAGCCGAATGTCACTTTGGTGCACAAAGGTAATATCATGAAATATACCGAAGGGGCGTTTAAAGAGTGGGGTTATGAAGTCGCACTTGAGCGCTTTGGTGGTGAATTGCTAGATGGTGGTCCTTGGGTCAAAATAAAAAATCCAAAAACGGGCAAAGAAATCGTGATTAAAGATGCGATCGCGGACGCTTTTTTACAGCAGATTCTCATGCGTCCGACCGATTATTCAGTCATTGCTACCCTAAATTTAAACGGTGACTATATTTCAGATGCTTTAGCGGCTGAAGTTGGCGGCATTGGTATTGCACCGGGTGCTAATATTGGTGGCGCGGTACAAGTTTATGAAGCGACACATGGCACTGCACCTAAATATGCGGGTCAAGACAAAGTAAACCCTGGGTCTATTATTCTGTCTGCAGAAATGATGCTGCGAAATATGGGCTGGACTGAAGCGGCAGATCTAATTATTAAAGGGATCGCAGGTGCCATTGAAGCCAAAACGGTGACCTATGATTTTGAACGACTCATGCAAGGTGCAAAACTATTACGTTGTTCGGAGTTTGGACAAGCCATCATTGAGCATATGGACTGAGTTTATTTGCCAATCTAAGTGTAAAAAATGCTAGGTGAAAAAAGGACTGAATGATTTAGTCCTTTTTTAGGACTAAACATTAAAAACACAGAATCATAGCTTCTCAATACAATTCAAAATACAGCAATCAAAAGGTGACTTCACGCAATCAATCAGATGGTCTGGCATGCTTGTCATGTTACTAAAAGTTTAAAACCACACTATTCGAGTGAACTTAAGTAATGCAGAAAATAGAGGGAGATTGATTTCAAATTAATTATTCTCCAGAAATTTTACAATGACGTAATTCGAAACATTTATCGGCTTGGTTCCTTGAAAATTAGCGGTACATTGGTTGTTGTCCTTTAGTAGAAGTACACCTAGCAGCAGTACATTGCGATATTTGTGATGAAAAAGGAGAAATGAAATGTCTCGTAAACAGCATCAACAAAACCAACAATCTGATCAACAACAGCAGCAAAATGATCAGCAACAGCAACAGCAACAGCAACAGCAACAGCAACAGCAACAGCAACAGCAACAAGACCAGAAGAAACAGAAACAACAGCCACATCAACGAAATCAGCGTCAACAACATCATTAATAGGCTAAAGACTTTGTGAGTCAAAGTTCATTTGGTCAAACGATTTTCTAATTTATCGAAATTTAAGTTTTATACGTAGACGAGAAGGAGATGAATTTGTCTAAGAAAACCAAATCACTTAAAAAGGAAATTAAAGCGAGGTTGAACAAAATTTCAAAGCATAATTCTGCTTTGAAAAAATTAAAGAAAAAGCTGAAAAAAGCTTAGCCCATTCACGATTTATCAAAATGAGAAGACCTATTTATATAGGTCTTTTCTTTGTATGCATGACTTTTGTATGTGTGATTGATGATGCAGCTGAATGTCATGTGATTTGCCTAGACGAGATTTTTGCTCAATTTTGCTGTTCGAGTGAACCAAAAGAGTTGCATTGTTCCAATGCAGAGTACGCATGCGGCCAAAATAAATTGCTGTGAATAATCAATACCAATTCGCTGTAAAAAACTAAAGCTTAAACCACCGATCAATTGAATAGATGCAAAGCACAGAGTTGCAATGCTCCAGAGCTTTTTATAGGCGCTACCATAGATTTGCAAAATGGTATAAGAGGTGAGAAAAACCACTGCTGGATTGAGCAAGCCTGTCGCAAAAGAAGATAAAAAAGTAAAAAGTGGATGGATATTAATAATCGCTATAAAAATCGCGAAGACATAACAGCTATATAAAATTTTAAGAGCGCTAATATTTCCCAGTTTTTGTGCTAGGCAGTAAGCAACAAATGCCCCTAAAGCACTCCCTAGACCATATAAAATCCAATTGAAATTGATCCCGATCGGGCTGAGGTGTAGGGTGTGAGTTAAATAGTCAATCCAAAATAATGAATGGGGCACGTAAGCAAAAGCACTGGTGCTATACACGATTAAGAGACAATAGAAAATTCCATCAACTTTATGTTCTGCAGCTGAAATCGTGGTGAATGATGTGAGCTGTGTTTTAAAACTCTTCAAAAGTACGCTGAGTAAAATACAAATCAGGCTTGAAAAAGAAAATAAAATCAACCAAGCCCACTTTGTCGACATTTGTTGGATGTAAGGCAAAAATAGCGTTGCCATTAAGACCCCCAAGCCAATGCCGCTAAAACCAATAAAGTTGATTTTAAAGCGATCTTGAAGCACTGAACATTGGGCAACGACACTTGGGGAGAGGATCATCAGTAAGCCGCCACTGATCCCTGAAATTACGCGCCAAGTGCTGTACCAAATTTCTGAAAAACCTGAAAATGCACAACTGAGTAAACTGAGTGTCCCTGCAATAGCCGCGAGTTGGATGTAGCTCACCATGCTTTTATTTTGGGGTAATTTCATGGCCCAAAATGCGCCGATTAAGTAGCCGAGCAAATTGGCACTACCTAAGATGCTGGCAAAACTTGAGCTCCAACCAAATGCTTCGCGGGTTGAAGGGAGGAGTGCGGTATAGGAAAAACGTAATATCCCGATGCCTAGGCACATGCTTAGACAGAGAAATAGGCTCAGTTTAATTTTGTTTGAGAACATCCCGTACTCATGTGTTTTTATGATTGGTTAAAAAATAACATGAATATGCTGTAGAAAAATCAACAGATCTTAAAGTTTTGACTAAGGTCTAAGCTCAAAATAAATTTATAAAAACTTAACTATTCAAAAAGATAGCTGTGGTGTGAGTACAGTAAGAAATCAAATTTAAAGATACAGTAATAAAAAAACCGTACATGGCGTACGGTTTTTTTATTTTTAAAGCACTTATGAATTAACGCATTTTCGCCAAAAAACGACCTAAACGAGTGAGTGCTTCACGTAGTTCATTTTCAGCAGGCAAGAACACCACACGGAAATGATCAGGTGTTGGCCAGTTAAAACCCGTACCTTGAACCAACAGTACTTTTTCAGCACGGAGGAAATCCAACATGAATTTCTCATCGTCTTGAATTGGGTAAATTTCAGGGTCCAGTTTAGGGAAGCAGTACATAGCACCCTCTGGTTTCACACAAGACACACCCGGAATATCATTCAACATTTCCCAAGCAATGTTGCGTTGTTCATATAAACGTCCGCCTGGACGGATTAAATCATTAATCGATTGATAACCGCCTAAAGCTGTTTGAATCGCATATTGCGCTTGGTGGTTGGCACATAGACGCATTGAAGCCAACATATCTAAACCCTCAATGTAGTCTAGCGCACGTGATTTATCGCCTGTAATTGCCATCCAGCCTGAACGGTAACCTGCAATTCGATACGCTTTAGATAAGCCATTGAATGAAATACATAGCTGATCGCCTGCCAATGACGCAACAGAGACGTGCTCAATACCGTCATAAACGATCTTGTCGTAAATTTCATCAGCAAATAAAATTAAGTCGTATTTCTTCGCAAGAGCTACAATTTGCTCAAGCACATGACGTGGGTAAACCGCACCTGTTGGGTTGTTCGGGTTAATCACCACGATACCGCGGGTATTAGGGGTGATTTTACTTTCCATGTCGGCAGTATCTGGATACCAGAAATTTTCTTCATCACATTTATAGTGAATAGCTGTACCGCCAGAAAGGTTAACTGCTGCTGTCCAAAGCGGATAATCTGGCATAGGCACTAGCATTTCGTCGCCATCGTCGAGCAAGCCTTGCATTGCCATCACGATCAGTTCAGATACGCCATTTCCGACATACACGTCATTGACGTGCATGTTTAAGATGCCTTTTTGTTGATAATACTGACAAATCGCTTTACGCGCAGGGAAGATGCCTTTTGAGTCGGTATAACCAATTGCATTAGGCAGGTTGAGTGCCACGTCGTTAATAATTTCTTGAGGTGCTTCAAAACCAAAAGGAGCAGGGTTACCAATATTTAATTTAATAATTTTATGGCCAGCCTCTTCCATCTCATTGGCCGCTCGCAACACTGGTCCGCGAATGTCGTAGCAAACATGCTCGAGCTTAGACGATTTCTTAATTTCGCGGGGGGTGTTAAACGTATTCGGCATTTTTATATTCTCGGAAAGAGTGGAGGTCACTTTTGCATAACGGTATAAATAGCTTTTAAATGTCTCGGTCGTTACTAAATCGAGATGATGTTCGTCTCTGAGTAAAGCAACTATTTTTTCATGCGTAAACCCTGCCTGTTGATATTGTTTGATCACGGGCAGCAGATTTTTAAAAATTACGCTCTTTTTCTGCGACATTTTTTAATCCTGAGCAAGAGTAGCGCTAAGATTATCACTAAAGGTGCTCACAAAAAAGCATTTAATTTTGTATTTTGCTCACCACGATTTTATATTTGCTTACTTTTTGCTTTTTGGGTCATTATATAGATTTTGTAAATTGTTGAATAAAGACTAGAAATTTAAGATTGAATGACGTAAATATAGGATTATCCTATTTTAAATACCACGATATAAAGGGACGTCATCATGGGAAAACTCAATAAAACAGAAAGAGAATGGCAAAGAGAATTGTCGCCAGAAGAGTTTCGCATAACGCGTCAGAAAGGCACGGAGCAAGCTTTCACTGGAAAATATTGGAATACGAAACAAGCTGGCACGTATGTATGTCGTTGTTGCGGGGAACCGCTTTTTTCTTCTGAAACAAAATACGATAGCGGTTGTGGTTGGCCGAGCTTTTATAAGCCGATTGAACCTGCTGCAGTAGAAGAAAATGTAGATACGACACACGGTATGGTCAGAACAGAAATTGTTTGTCATCATTGTGACGCACATTTAGGGCATGTTTTCCCTGATGGACCACAGCCGACTGGATTGCGTTATTGTATTAATTCAGCATCCTTAGAATTAGAAACAAAAGAAAAAAATGATGAGGAAACTTATCCATGACCACCATTCACCAGTTTGAAGCAGAATTACTGGACGGAAGTAATAAATCCTTTGCAGATTATGAAGGCCAGGTTTTATTAATTGTAAATACCGCTAGTAAATGTGGATTTACTCCTCAATTTGCTGGTTTGGAGAAAATTTACGAACAATATAAAGATCAAGGTTTTGAGGTTTTAGGTTTTCCATGCAACCAATTTGGCGGACAAGATCCGGGTTCAAATGATCAAATTGGCGCATTTTGTCAAAAAAACTATGGCGTATCTTTTCCGATGTTTGCCAAAGTGAATGTAAAAGGCCCTGAAGCGCATGTGATTTTCCGTTATTTAACCAATAACTCGAAAGGCGTATTGGGTAATGGTATTAAATGGAACTTCACCAAGTTTTTAATTGGCAAAAATGGGCAAGTTATTAACCGCTATGCACCCACGACCAAGCCTGAAACATTGAATGAAGATATTGAAAAAGCTTTGGCTCAGTAAAATGAAGTGAATCATTGGCCGAACTGAGGTTGATATAAAGGCGCGAAAGCGTCTTTATTTTTTTGGATGTTTTATACTGACGTCTCTTTATTTGAAGGTCATAACATTGTTTAGGCAGATAGTTAAACGTCGAATTTGTGTTTTAACGGTTTTTTTACCCGTATGTGTGGGTACAGCATGGGCAGATAGCAATCTGAGCGCATCTGAAGTTGTAAAAACGTCTGTTGATGCCAGCAATCTAGACCGCACGAGAGATGCTCGGGTCAACGCATTATTGCAATTATTAAAAACACCTGTAGAAGAATACCAACCTACGCGTGTTGCTGATGCAATTGATCCACATGTCAAACCGAAAATGTATGACGTCTCTTGGGTGAATGTACCACAATATGTGCTATCTGCGTCTGAAATGAAAACATATAAGCATCCCGTCAAACTACAGCTCACCGTGATTGCTGCAACAGGCTATATTGTTAGCTCAAAACTCATTGCAAGTTCGGGCTCTAAAAGCTTTGATCAAAAAGTACAAAAATCCCTATTGGTTGCGCGACTTGAACCTATTCCGATGGTTGATAAAAAACTTAGTTATACCGTTGAACATGAATTTGCTATTCATCCACCTCAATAAGCCTATAGCAGAAGGGTTGTCTTAATCATGGTACTAGAACTGTCATTGCTCGGGTTTTCATCTAATGGTGGATGAGTGATTGGTTTCCCAAGTGTTATTAACTTGCTTGATATCGGTGTATTTGATGAATGAAAACACTCTTCAGCAATCAGGTGAGTGTAACTCGTTAAGTTGAGCTTAATAAAAAATTACAATTAAAAAATAAAAAGTAATAAATAAAAAGCATCGCAAATAATGAAATGAAAGAGTAAATGCTAATCACTATCATTTATTATATGGGCGTATTTTCTAGGATTACTCTCCCAATGTTAAAAATGAAGCAGCTCTGTGTGATGATGGCGTGTGCTACACAAGGGTTTACATATGTTTATGCGAATGAAATCGCTGAAAATGAACATCCCGCTGCCAATATCGATACTACTGAAGTTCAAACGCTAGAAGCCATTAATGTGGTCGTCAGTGCGGATGCTTCTGCAAATGGCTTGATGAAGCCTTATGCAGGGGGGCAAGTTGCGACGGGCGGTAAAGTGGGTATTTTCGGTAATCAGAAAAATTTAGAAACACCATTTAATATCACCAGTTATACCCAGCAATATATTCAAGACCGCCAAGCGAAGAGCGTCGGCGATGTGCTACAAGCAGATGCGGGTGTGCGTACGGCCAAAGGTTATGGGAACTTTCAAGAAGCTTATTTTATTCGTGGTTTTGCACTGGCATCAGATGATACGGCATATAACGGCCTGTATGGCATATTGCCACGCCAATATATTCCAACAGAACTGTTTGAGCGGGTAGAAGTCTTCAAAGGCGCTTCGGCATTTTTAAATGGTGCAATCCCAGGTGGAACAGGCATAGGTGGGTCAATTAACTTACTTCCGAAACGTGCCAGTAATGATCCCTTAACACGTGTGACGGTGGGGACAAACTTCAATGGTGCCTATGTGGCATCGGATGTATCACGTCGCTTTGGGACAGGTGATCAATTTGGAGTGCGGGTCAATACCGCTTACAATGATGGCGGAACCGAGATTGACCAAGAAAAGAAAGCACTTGGATTGGCTTTGATTGCTGCGGACTACAAAGGGGAGCGTTTCCGCCTATCTGGTGATTTGGGATATAACAATAACCGCCTTTCAGAAAATCGACCAAGTTTACGTTTAACCAATGCAGTTACACAGCTTCCGAGTGCTGCTCAGTATGCTAATTATCATGGTCAAGCATGGACTTATTCAAACGAAGAAGATTTATTCGGAAGTGTACGAGCAGAATATGACTTAACCGATGCAACAACAGCCTATGCCGCATATGGTTTCCGCAAATCAGAAGAAGCTGGTGTTTACTCAAGCCAACAATTAAGTGATACCGCAGCAGGAACGGCAAAACTTTCTGCATCGATGATTCCACGTAAAGATCGTAATCACTCAGCAGAATTGGGTGTCAAAACTAAATTTGAAACAGGTGCTTTAAAACATCAAGTGGTCGCTTCTGGTTCTTTATATCGTGCAGATAAACGCTATAGCTATGGTTATGCCACCAGTTTGAATGATAGTTTTTATGATCCGATTTATACCGAAGATTCTAACATTGACAAATGGTTGGGGGTAGAAGGGACTTATCCAAAAGCAGGTGTCAGTACCTTGAAAAGTTTTGCCTTGGGCGACAATATTTCGATGTTAGATGATCGTTTGACCCTCATGCTGGGTGCGCGTTATCAGGAAGTTGATCAAGACGTATATTCTTACGGAACCTATAAATACAATATTAATAAAAATCAGCTTACTCCGGCATTAGGCGTGAGTTATAAATTAACGCCTGAATGGTCTATGTATGCCAATTACATCGAAGCTTTGGTGCAAGGCGAAGCGATTTTGGATAGCGAAGGTAATAACTTTATTGCCGATCCATTTGTCTCGAAACAAAAAGAACTGGGCGTGAAATATGAAAATGGCTTGATTGGCGGAACATTGAATTATTTCTATACAGATCGCCAAAAAGCCTCAGTGAATAGCTCAGGGACTGCACAAATCAGTCAAGCGACGAATATTCACCAAGGGCTTGAATTTAATGCCTATGGTCAATTAACAGATTCAATCAAAATATTGGGCGGCGCAACTTGGATTGATACCGAGCAAAAAGACACATACCAAGATTTATTTGATGGACATCGTGTGATTGGTGTGCCGGAGTTTCAAGCCAATGTCGAAGCGGACTGGAAACTACCGATTGAGCAAGATGTGAGTGTAAATGGGCGTGTTGTCTATACGGGTTCAACTTATGCAAACAATGCCAACACATTGAAACTTAAAGATTGGACACGTGTAGATTTGGGTGCAAACTATAAAACGCAAATCAAGAATATACCCACCAGTTTGAATTTTACTGTGACTAATGTTTTAGATAAAGATTATTGGGCCTCTGCATCGGTGAACGACTATACGTATTTGTCACTCAGCGAACCTCGAACATTTAAATTGAGTGCTACATTTGATTTCTAATGGTTTTCAGTGATTTCTCAATGATTGTTTCAAAGTGAATACTCTTAAATGATTTTCACTAAATGATGGTTAAGAAATGACTCAAATAGAAATGCCCCAAATTTGGGGCATTTTTGTTATAAGCAAAGCGCTTTACATCAATTAAAGTACTGCTTTTAAGCGACGAATTACTTCTTCACATTGGGCAATATCGGCAACAAGGGCTAAACGGACATGGTTTTCACCCGGATTACCTTGTGCTGTATCACGCGATAAGTAACGGCCTGGAAGCACTTTAACGTGTGCTTTTTCCATGAGCATTTTGGCAAAGCTTTCATCATTATCGACTTTTAACCAGTAGTAAAACCCAGCATCAGGTTTTTGTAATGGTAGTAGGTGACCCAGTTCGCGTTGGAATAATTCAAATTTTGCACGGTACTGTACGCGGTTTTCTTCGACGTGTGCTTCGTCATCCCAAGCTGCAATTGAAGCTAACTGGTGTTGAACAGGCATCGCAGCGCCATGATAAGTACGGTA
The DNA here is from genome assembly GCF_013417755.1 of Acinetobacter sp. YH12231. Classification (NCBI taxonomy): domain Bacteria; kingdom Pseudomonadati; phylum Pseudomonadota; class Gammaproteobacteria; order Moraxellales; family Moraxellaceae; genus Acinetobacter; species Acinetobacter sp. YH12231. Next base: position 26,819 of record NZ_VPDJ01000018.1, on the reverse strand, counting down.
TTGTAAATAAGGTTTTAAAAGCGCAGCATCACCTGCAACAAAGCCAGAACGCATACCCGGTAAGTTAGAGCGCTTAGACAGTGAGTGGAATACCACGCAGTTTTTATAGTCATCACGGCCTATTTCAGCACAAACTTCAAGCAGACCAACAGGCGCTTCATCAAACCAAAGCTCTGAGTAGCATTCATCAGATGCAATCACAAAATTATATTGGTCAGACAGAGCAATCAGTTTTTTAAACTGTTCTTTAGAAAGTACCGCACCTGTAGGATTACCCGGTGTGCAGACAAACAGTAAAGCGGTTTTTTCCCAAACTTCAGCTGGTACAGCGTCAAAGTCGCCAAGGTAGTTATTTTCTTCTGTACAGTTGATGAAGTAAGGCTCTGCACCCGCAAGTAAAGTTGCGCCTTCATAGATTTGGTAAAACGGATTTGGCATCACCACATAAGGGGCATCTTCACGTTTAACCAAAGCTTGTACAAACGAGAAGATCGCTTCACGTGTACCTGATACAGGCAGGACGTTGGTGTCTGCACTGATGCTATTGAGTTTAAAGCGACGGGTTAACCAATTTGCAATACTTGTGCGAAGCTCAGGTAAACCCTTGCTGTTTGGGTAAGTTGATAAGTGTTGAAAATTATCAATAATGGCCTGTTTCACAAACTCCGGTGCAGGATGCTTTGGCTCACCAATCGATAGGGGAATCAAAGGCAACTCTGCGGGTTTCACATCCTGAAATAGCTTATTTAGCTTTTCAAATGGATAAGGGTGCAATAATGACAAACTGGAGTTCATGGAATGGATACCGATCAATTTAAGTTAATGATGACTACAAACCTGATTCGAAGCTTCATCGAGTGCTGACTTTAATTGTGCAGCAAACGTTTCTGCTTCTGAATCGCTCATAGGTGAGCCATCTTTTTTAGTGACATAGAAAATATCTTCAGCACGTTCACCGAGCGTCGCAATTTTCGCAGAGTGAATATCTAGGCCTTGCATCATAAATAAACCACCGACTTTAGCAAGTAAGCCCGGATGGTCAAGTGTCGCAATTTCAACCATATTTTGTTGAAGCGCTTCATTAAAAGAAATACTCACGGTATTTTCAATATCAAAATGACGCAGTTGACGTGGAATACGACGTTGCATCAGGCCTGGGTACTTGTCAGATTGGCTCAAGGCTTGTTTGAGTGCTTCAATAACAGTTTGCTCACGTTCAGGATCTGTTAATAAAGTGCCAAAACGGTCAAGTACAACATAGGTGTCCAAACTAAATGCAGTGGATGCAGTAATAATCCGAGCATCCTGAACGTCTAAGTTCATTCTGTCCAAAATTGCCACTGTTGTTGCAAACAAGTTAGGCTGATCTTGGGTGTAAATAAAGATCTGTACCGCATCTTGTGCAAATTTACGATGTGCTCGCATCAGTACCAATGGTTCTGCATTATTGCCATGCTTTAATATGGCGCGCGTATGCCATGCGATTTCATCGGCAGATTCTTTTAGGAAATATTCATCACCGAGTTCTTGCCAAACAGTTTCTACATCGTAGAGCGAAAAATCGTTGACTAACAGTTCACTGGCTGCAAATTTAGTGTCTTCGATCAGCATTGGATAATCTACAGGACGACCCAAACCAGAACGAATCACATCACGCGCTTGTGTATACAGTTGGCGCATGAGGGATGCACGCCATGTATTCCAAAGCGTCGGATTGGTTGCGTTAATATCGGCAACTGTCAAGGTATAGAGATAGTCGAGATGCTCCATATCGCCCATTTTCTCAGCAAATTCTTTCACCACATCTGGATCGGAAATATCTTTTTTCTGAGAAGTAACGGACATCAATAGATGGTTTTGAATCAACCATGCGACAAGGTTGCATTCACGTTCAGTAAACCCATGGGTACGACAGAATTTAATCGCATCCGCCGCACCAAGTTCACTGTGGTCACCGCCGCGACCCTTGGCGATATCATGGAAAATTGCCGCTAAATAAACAATGTCACGGCGCGCCAGTCGTTGGAATACGGAGCTAACGACAGGGAAGTCCTTAGCAAATTCAGGCTCTTTAAAACGGTTTAAATTACGTAGTAGTAATAGGGTATGGGCATCGACAGTGTAAATATGGAACAAGTCATATTGCATGAGTCCCATGATTTGCCCAAAGGCAGGAATATAGTTGCCGAGCACGCCATAACGTTTCATCGCCACCATGGTGTCGTATAAACGGTAGGGTGAGCGAATGATCGCCATAAATAAGGCTTGATGTGCAGGATTGTCACGGAAGTTCTGATCAATACGTTTTGCTGCAAGTGACAATAGACGTAAAGTTCGGGCACGAATCCCTTCAATTTCTGGACGATTCGCCAAGAGGTAGAAAATTTCTAGAATAGCACTTGGATTTTCAGAGAAAATTTTATGATGCTGTACCGCTAATTTGCCATCGACTAATTTGAAGTTAGCATTGATCTCTTCAATTTTACGTTCATAGTCAGGCAAGCGTGGCGTAATGACAGATTCATTAAAATAAGCCAAGAGCATTTCATTTAACGTCGTCACTTGCTGAGCGCTACGGTAGTAACGTTTCATGAACTGTTCGATTGGATAATTCGGTGATTTACCTTCTTCACGTTGATAGCCAAATTTAGCGGCAATGTCACGTTGATAATCAAACAATAATCGGTTTTCGTCGCGCTTGGTTAAGCGATGTAAATGATGACGAATTTCCCAAAGAAAGCTTTCTGTTTCTTCAAGAACGCCAAGTTCAAACTCTGAAATAAAACCTAGATGTACAAGGTCATAGATGCGATTGACACGGAAATGACGCTTTGCAATCCATCCGATTTGGTTGATATCACGGATACCACCGGGCGCATTTTTAATATCGGGTTCTAAGTTGCTTTCGGTATTGTTATGTTGAGCATAGCGTTTTGCTTGCTCTTGCATTTTTGCATCATAGAAGGTTTTATCCGTCCATGTCTGCGATACGATACGGCGTGGCCATTTGGCTAGGTGTTCATTGCCCACAATCAAACGTGCTTCGATCAGCGCTGTTGCCACAGTTAAATCATTGGTGGCTTGAGCAACACAATCATTAATAGTACGTACACTGATGCCCGGCTTGAAATTACCAACATCCCAAAGCGTGGAAATAAAGCTAGAGATGAGTTTTTCTTGTTCTGGGCTGATTTCATCCTCAGACAAAATCATGATATCGACGTCGGAGTAAGGCAGCATTTCGCGGCGACCATAGCCACCGACAGCAAACAAACCGAGATCGGTTTGGTCGAGTTCAGCATGTGTCCATAAGAACTTTAAGGCTTCATCGATTAGATTCGATCGAGCCAAAATCACATCACGAATCGACTGTCCATTTTCAAAGCATTCCTGTAGCTGATTTTCAACATCTGAGCGCCATTGGTTAATCGCCTGAATGTCGTGGTTACTTTTAATGTAATTCAGCAGAGGAAGCGTATTGATCATGAACAGTGGTCCGTTAAGGTGTTACAAACTTAGTTTTGTTGAACACTGACTTGTTGTGCAGCATGTTGAGCAAGTTCACGCGCGTGATCTGTGGTTTCAGCGCGTGCTGTTGCTACGCCCATACGGCGACGTTTAAAGCCTTCTGGTTTACCAAAGAGGCGTAAATCGGTGTCTGGATTAGCCAAAGCAAGATTTAAGCCAGTAAATGATAAATTGGTATCATCCACGCCTGCATAGATGACTGCGCTCGCAGCAGTACTGTGTCGAGCAGTATTCACAGGCAGACCAAGAATGGCACGTGCATGCAGTTCGAATTCGCTTTGGAATTGCGATGCAAGAGTGACAAGGCCTGTATCGTGTGGACGAGGTGATACCTCACTAAACCATACTTTATCGCCTTTGACAAACAGTTCCACGCCAAAAATGCCACATCCACCTAATGCAATGGTTACTTTATTGGCAATACGCTTGGCTTCCTCTAAAGCAAGAGCAGTCATGAGTTGTGGCTGCCAACTTTCTACATAGTCGCCAGCGTCTTGGCGGTGGCCAATCGGGTCGCAAAATGATGTTTCAATTTCACCTGTTTCTGCATTTTTAGCACGAACAGTCAGCAGGGTGATTTCAAAGTCAAAGTCAATTTGTGATTCCACGATCACTGTACCTTGATTTACACGCCCACCTGTTTGTGCATATTCCCAAGCAGCATCGACTTCATCAAAGCTTTTTACACGTGACTGTCCTTTACCCGAAGACGACATGACAGGCTTAACAAAATTTGGATAGCCAATGTCATCGCATGCAGCACGGAACGCTTCAAGTGTGTTGGCAAATCGGTAGGCTGAAGTCGGGAGTCCAAGCTCTTCGGCAGCTAGACGGCGAATCCCTTCACGGTTCATCGTCAGGTTGACAGCTTTTGCAGAAGGAATGACAGTGGCAATATTTTGTTCTTCAATCTCGACCAAAACTTGAGTCGCAATGGCTTCAATTTCAGGGACAATCAAATGAGGCTTAACTTGAGATATTAAGGCTTTAAGTGCCTCAGGATCTGCCATATTTAAAGTATGAGAAAAATGTGCAACTTGCATGGCAGGAGCATGGTCATAACGATCGGCAGCATGAACTTCTACACCCAAACGTTGCAATGAAATCACAACTTCTTTACCGAGTTCACCAGAACCTAACAGTAAGACTTTATACGCTGAAGACTGAAGTGGAGTACCAATAGTGACGCTCATGTAATCATCCATGCTTGATTTTATGGGAATTTAAGCATAGCAGAACTTGTTCGAGAGATAAGCGAGTATTCACATAAATAAATGATATTGTCCAACAATTTTTTTTATATCTTTATGGGTATGCGTTCGTGTAATTATTTACCTGTGAAAATCTTTAAAAAGTGGTATTTAGTTGTTTTTATTTAAATTCACTTTAAATATACCTGCATTTTTTACAGATGCAGGGAATGGCTCAATATCCAAATTTGCACATTGAAGCGCGTCTGTAGCCACCGACAGAAGGTGAAATGATGAATTGAGCCATGAACTGAGGCTGAAAATGCACAATAGAAAAATCAATAAGAAGCCGATCAGCTGCAGAAAATTGCTGAACAGACGAGGCATCGATATGTGTGAAAACATCAGGCGACGTGGATGTAAGAGCAGAATCTGCTGTGTGCAGTTATATAAGCCCACAATCTTTTGTTGCTGATTTTTCTCTATATAAATGGCGCGGATCAGATCTGCAGGTTGGCAATGTACAGCGCAGAAATTAGCACTGAATAGCTGGCTTTGAATGAAGCATTCAAATATACGCTTTCGATGGGCTTTTGCAGTCCCCAACTCAATTCAGATGGTTGTCTAGAATGAATATAAATTTTGCCTTGAATACAATGGTACTTTGCCATCTATGGGGTTTCGCTAGATTTTTATGTTATGCGTTGACTATCTCATAAATATTGCTAATTAAAAGGCACAGGCTGAAGAAGCTTGTGCTTGAGGTTTTTATTTGGATTGTCGCTGACTCAGCTTTAGAGATGAAAAGGTATATAGGTATAGACTAAGCCGTAAGTCAGTGCCGCAGTCAGTGTAGCAGGGACAATTTTTTTAAACTTGAAATACAAGCCTGCAAGCACAGCAAATCCAACTAACATGGCAAAGCTTTTATTTGGGGTTTCAAGCAGAGGTGGTAAGGTTGCAACCACCAACATTGAACTAATTGCGGCAATGCCAATCGAGCCCAAAGCGATTTTTAGCCATAAAGAACCACGCTGCTGTGAACCTTGCTGAAATTTCTGAATTACAAAAAATGGCCCAAACCGTGATGCAAAATTCACAATTCCGACCAAGATCCCGACCAAGATAATTTCTAGATTCATGATGCTTCACCCATATGCTCAGGATCAGGTTTTTTTAAAACATAATGTTTGAATAAACCGGCAAAAATACCAGAAGAAATACCGATAAAAATCGCGGCAGACAAGTCAATAAAGTAGCAGGCAATCGCAGAAACAATAATTGTAACCGTGACCACAAATGTATGTTTTTTCTCAAATGCGGCAAGTAAAAAGCTTAAAAACAATGCAGGCAGTAGAAAGTCGAGTGCGGCTTGTAAAAATTGTGGAAGGTTGCTGACTTGATCGGCAAATAAACCGCCTAAAAATGAGCCTGTTGCCCAGGACAGCCAACTAAATAAGCTGAGTCCTAACATCCAAGATTCCGACCATTCTTGACGACGTTGCGACAGTTTGATCATGCCTGATGCGAAAACTTCGTCGGTTAAACCCCAAGCCCAAACTGCCGTTTTCTTTAAATTGAGTCGGTCTTGAATCAGGTTTTGTAAGGCAGGGCCATAGAGTAAATGGCGGATATCGAGGGCAATTACAGTAAGAGCAGTCATCCAAATGGATGTTCCACTTCCCAGTAACGCCACGACGAGAAATTGACTGGCACCTGCATACATAGAGCAAGATAAAAATAATGCTTCCCATGCAGTGAAGCCAAATTGAGTCGCAGAAACCCCAAATGCAAAAGAAACAGGAAGATAGGTAAAGATAATGGCTTGACTATCTTTAGCACCTTGCCAAAAACCCGCAGGCTGAACTGTAGGAAGTTTGTGCTCAGACACGACACACCTTTGAAAGAGTTGAACAACAGGTCAAATGATGATTGAGTATTGTACGCGAATTCACTAGCATATTGCCGAATATGTTTGCTGAAATGAGCCGGATATGCAGAGGTTAAAGATGCGTGGGATACTGATTGTTTCATTATTGAGCAGCACGGTGTTGTTGCAGGCCTGTGGTAATGATGGAGCTGAACAAGCTCAAGTCGAAATTAAAGCAGCACCTAAATTAACCAATGATGCAACGGAGTATGCTGCCAAAGCTTGGGCGTTTATCAATGAAGTCGATCCGATTGTTTATGCAAAACAAGTCGATCAGATGGAAGAGAAAGTTCGTATTCCAGCGCGTAAATTGAGTACGGAATGGCGTATCAATGTCAAAATGACCGATTCTGTTACGGAAGGCAAATACGCGCTGTGTCGTAAGGCTTTGACAAGTTTGGAAATTTGGGCACGTGAAAGTATTGATCAGAGTTCGACTGTTGCACAGAAGCAAGCAGATTATGAGCGTGATAAAAATCAATGCAAAGGTGCGATTGAAAACCCTGAACTCGGAAATACCGATCCGAAAAAAGTAGGCATTTAACCCGATCAAAGCAGTGAATTTTCACTGCTTTTTTTTGGAAAATATCAAAAACAAGAATAAATCTATAAGAGAGGATTGGAAAATCCTCCTAAAATCATCGCTATTTTATATAAAAATTAAATCAGTGCGCTGCCGTAGTATTGAGCTAAATTCCAAATTGCATGGTTGTTTTCTGAAGTTAAATAGATAAAGCATAGATAATGAATAGTAAAAATATCTTTTGAGAAAAATTTATTGATAAAAAATCCCCCCATTTTAGAACGCCAGTCGTCTGACCTTCTCTTTAATTAATATCTTTAAAATATTAATAATATAAAGTATAGATAATGTGATTAAAAATTAAAATTATCATTATTTGATAAAGTATGTAAAAATTACTGCGTAAAAGATGAAGTATGTAAGTTAAATTAAAGACGTTGAATAGGTGATTAAGATGAAAAAAACATTAATGAAGTTATCGGTTTTGGCTGTTTTGACTACAGCGATCAATGTACAAGCAGCGACTGAAGACAAATCAGAAGCATCAACTCAAGAAGTTGCAGCATGTACAAATGGTTTTGACAGTGTAAATGTTTGCCAATTATTGTCGTGATCAAAACTCGATAAAGCGAAGTGCCACAAATAAAAGCAAAATAACTATAAAGAATCATTCTGGTGCAATTAAATGCACTTATTTAAATCACAAATGTCAGACATCATGCACAGGAAGTGCATGAGCAATCTGATGTAACTGCGCTAGATCTAAAATTTCAATTTGTTTAAACGCAACACGAAGCACCTGCATTTTTTCCAACTGCTGAAGCTCCTGATTGACTGATTGTCTTGAGCAATTCATCAGTTGCGCGAGTTGTTCCTGTGAGATGTGTATGGTGTGTTGCTCAATTTCCAAATGATTTCCATATCCATTTAAAATAAACAGCAGACGCTGTGCGAGACGTTGACTTAAACTTTGCGTATGTAAGGCAATGAGTTCCATAAAGGCATAGCGAAGTTTTTGACTGGTGAGCTGGGCAATATGAAACCAAAACTCAGGGTGTCGTTGTAATAATTGCTGAATTGCTTGAGCCGGTAAGTGTAATAAAGTGGATTTTTTGATACAGATGGCATCGTGAGAGCGTGGTAATTGGTCAACCAAGGATATTTCGCCAAACCACATAATTGGCTCAGCAATGGCGGCAATCGCTTCTTTGCCATGAATATCAATATAGCCTAAGCGAACTGCGCCATCTAAGACTGCATACATACCATTAAAACGCTGTCCTGATAAAAAAACACGTGCGTCTTTTTCGAAAGTTAAGGTCAGGGCATGGCGGCAGATAAAGTCTTGGAAGGAAATATTTAAGCCTGAATACCACACATTTTTATTGAGTTGATGCACATATTGAGCGTCCAGCACAGCATATCCTTATTTTATGGTCCAACTTGTCTATTAGATGACAACTTTATTGATGCATTTTTTATATAGTGAAATGAGTGAATGAACAAGAAGTAAGTTAATGAGCAAACTTGAAAGATTGCTAAGCCAGTATGCAGCATATCATTTAGATCGAAAAAATGTGCTGACGCATTTTGTGGGTATTCCGCTTATTGTGTTTTCAATTATGTGTCTAACCGCACGAGCAGGGCTAATGATTTCGGGTTTTGAACTGACTCTTGCATTGTTGTTGATTATTGCCAGTGTCATTTATTACCTGAGTTTAGATAAAATTTTCGGTTTGATCATGCTTTTGGTGTTTGCCGTCACATATCCCTTAGCCTTAATGATCGCAAAAATGAGCCTTATGTCATGGTTGATCTGGAGTGTGGGGATCTTTGTTGTGGGTTGGATCATCCAATTTATCGGTCATTATTATGAAAAGAAAAAGCCTGCGTTTATGGATGATGTCATTGGCTTGGCAATAGGGCCTTTATTTGTCCTAGCTGAGTTTGTATTTCTACTCGGCTTTCGTAAAGAGCTTGAACAACGCATGCTGACAGAAGCAAGAAGACAGCGTGCTGAGATGGATGCAAAAGCATTACATACCGCTCACCCATAAATGTTTTGAATAAAAAAGCCGGATAATTCCGGCTTTTTTTTGCGATGTGTTAATTCTCAACTGTTTATGATTTCACAGCAGCTTTATGTTGTTCCGCTGCGACCTTTTGTGCAGCGATTTTTGCTTTTGCGTCAGTATTTGCAGCTTTGGCAGCATGGACTGAAGTTCTAGCTTCTGATTTTGCTTGTGTTGCAAGATGCTGTGCTTGAGCTGCATCATGTTTTGCTAATTTTTGATTATGTTTCACTTTGCTCTGAGCCAATTGGCTGGCTTGTTTTGCATCGTGTCGAGCGACTTTTGCATCATGCTGCGCAGCTTGTGCTGCATGTGTAGCAGTACGTTCCTGATGTTTTGCATCTTTAGCAATGGAAACACAAGTACCACCTTTATGGTTTGCACCTGTACCACCTGTAAGTGTGGTGCCTTGTGGACATGCAAACGCAGTTGCACTAAGCATTGTAAAGATACCTGCTGTTAGAATTGTGCTGATTTTTTTCATTGCTATTGTTCTATGAAAATAGGCATTAGTGCCTATGGGTAAATTTATAGCAGAACGGTAGAGATTTAAGTCTTTGCACTGTGGTGACTCAGCAACCAAATCATGTATTCGTGTCGATATAATTTTGTTTTTAAGCAGGTTTTAAGTTTTTAAATATGCTTATTTTTTGGCTTCATCATTTGCCTAAAATTAAAGAAGCCAGCAAATTGCTGGCTTCTTATGGGTGCTGTTTTATACGTTAAAACGGAAGTGTAAAACATCGCCATCTTGAACGATGTATGTTTTACCTTCTAAACGCCATTTACCTGCTTCTTTAGCGCCAGCTTCACCATTGTATTGAACGAAGTCGTTGTAGGCAACACATTCAGCACGAATAAAGCCTTTTTCGAAGTCAGTGTGAATCACACCTGCAGCTTGAGGTGCAGTTGCACCAATTTTTACTGTCCAAGCACGAACTTCTTGTACACCAGCTGTGAAGTATGTTTGAAGGCCGAGTAAGCCATAACCTGCACGAATAACTACGTTTAGACCAGGTTCTTCCATGCCTAAAGCTTCAAGGAATTCCGCACGGTCTTCGTCTTCAAGTAATGAAATTTCTGCTTCGATTTGGTTGCAAAGTGGAACCACAATCGCATTTTCTTCAGCAGCTAATTTTTGTACTGCTTCTAAGTGAGGGTTATTTTCGAAACCATCTTCTGCAACGTTGGCAATATACATGGTTGGTTTAAGGGTTAAGAAGCCATAACCACGCACCAATTTACGTTCATCTTCATCAAGGTCAGCTGCACGCGCAGGTTTACCTTCATCCAGTAAAGGTAAGATTTTGTCTAAAACAGCTTTGGTCGCAATCGCTTCTTTATCGCCACCTTTTGCAGATTTTGCTAGACGTGTAATTGCTTTAGAAACAGCTTCTAAGTCAGCAAGTGCAAGTTCAGTGTTGATTGTTGCGATATCGTCAAGTGGGTCAATTTTGCCATTTACGTGAATGACATTCTCGTCTTCAAAACAACGTACAACATGTGCAATAGCATCCGTTTCACGAATGTTGGCTAAGAATTGGTTACCAAGGCCTTCACCTTTAGATGCACCAGCAACGAGACCTGCGATATCCACAAATTCCATCGTGGTTGGGACAACACGTTGTGGGTTTACAATTTCAGCAAGTTTATCCATACGTGGGTCAGGTACAGGTACAATCCCAGTATTTGGCTCAATTGTACAGAATGGGAAGTTTTCAGCAGCAATCGCAGCTTTGGTTAATGCGTTGAAAAGCGTTGATTTACCAACGTTCGGCAGGCCGACAATACCACAGTTAAAACCCATGAAATAACTCACAAAGTATTATAAAAAAATTGTGGATGATTTTACATGAAAGCCATAATAAAGTCAGGTGATATGGGCAGGAGAATGTATATCTTATTGAATCGCGCAGAGATAGAGATGAATTCACGTCTGAATAATGCTTGAGTTGCACTACAGATGCAGAATAGGTGCAAAAATGACATTGTGTTTCAATAACACAGTGACTAAAGTATCCCTATAAAATTACTGGGTTTTATAAACTACAGTTACAACAAAAACTTGGAGCATTTATGCGAACTCTCTACCAGTTTCCACTCTCACATTTTTGTGAAAAGGCGCGCTGGTTACTCGATCATAAAGAGTTGGATTATGTGGCTCATAATTTAATGCCGGGTGTACATCGTGCATTTGCACAGCTTAAAACAGGGCAAAACAAATTACCGATTTTACGTGATCAAGATCATTGGGTTGCAGATTCAACTCAAATCGCCTTTTACTTGGATGCGACCTACCCCGAACATAGTCTGATCCGTCCAGATGTCAAACTGCGTGAAGACGCTTTAGAAATTAATGAACTCTCCATTGAGTTAGGGCAACATGTGCGCCGTTGGGGGTTGGCACATGTATTAAATGAAAGTGAAGAATCACTTGATATTTTAATTGGTGAAAAAGGCTATTTACGTCAGTTTGAAAAATATTCAAAACCGATTATAAAGGCACTGGTTTCTAAGGGTTATCAATTAGATACAGATAAGGTTGCGGCTTCACGTGAGCGACTGGATGAAATTGTGGTTGATTTAAATCAACGTCTGATTGAACAAGGTGGGCGTTATTTTGTGGGCGACCGATTAGGTTTAGCCGATATTGCGGTGTGTTCAATGTTAGCGCCGTTATTAGAGGTTGTCGGAACGCCGTGGGAAAAAGAGCATGGCGAAACCTTGTCAGAAGAGTTCAAAGCTTATAAAGCCTATTTGAGCGATTTGCCTTTAGGTCAATATGTACAACGCATATACCAAACAGAACGGAATGCACGGGTAGATTGGCGTGGTGTATAAGCCCTTTATATGAAACTTTGCGTCATACTGCTTAAAAAAAGCGCGCCTAATGGCGCGCTTTTTTTAAGCCACTTAATACTTACTTGGTAATATAAAAAATCAAACCGTGATGAAAAAACATTCATTTAAACACGATATTTATGCAAATTATTATGTTCATAATGCATATGAGCTTTATTATTTTTAATAAATCATGCTATACATGAGAAAACTTGCACATAAATGCTGATTTTAAAACTTAAAATAACATTGAAAATGACAACAGGTGTTTGATGAATCGGGTTCATCAGCACTGTTTTCAAAAATGGCTGGAGTAGACTGATGGAACTAGACCGTTTTGATAAACAAATTTTAGAAATTTTGACCCATGAAGATGTCAATTTAAATGAACTGTCAGAGCGGGTGAATTTATCGGTCAGTTCAGTTCATCGTCGGATCAAACAATTGATTGATCACAATATTATCAGTGGTCTGAAACGTGAAATTAATTATCAAAAATTGGGCTTTAGTTTGCATGTGCTGCTGCAGGTGTCTTTGAGTAAGCATGATACAGACACCTTTGCTAAATTTTTAGAAGCATTAGAAAGTATCCCAGAAGTCATTAATGCATTTTTAGTGACAGGGCAGTCTGCCGATTTTATTGTGGAAGTCGTTGCACGTGATATGGAAAACTATAGTGAAATTTTACTCAAGCGCATTGGTAAAATTGAACACGTAGTTGCATTACATTCGAGCTTTGTAATTAAACAATATAATGTTTTTAACTGTAATGGCTTATTAAATAAGGTTTAAATGCAGCCCTCATATATAAACTCAAACAGTTGAAAGCTAGGCAATAAAAAACGCACCGAAGGGTGCGTTTTATACTTCACTCGATTGAACTATAGAGCTTCTAACTCAGCCATCACTTCATCGGTAAATTCAACGTTGGTATACACGTTTTGAACGTCGTCAAGATCTTCAAACATATCAATCATTTTGATGATTTTTTTCGCTTGTTCGATATCTGAAATTAACGCTTTAGTTGAAGGGTTCATGACCACTTCGGCGTTATCAGATTTTAAACCTGCTGCTGCAAGTGCATCCTGAACCTCACCGAAAGTTTCAGGTGTGGTGATAACTAGAATTTCTTCTTCGTCCACTTCGATGTCTTCAGCACCCGCTTCTAAAGCGACGTCCATGATTTGATCTTCTAAAGAAACATCTTCAAAAGTAATCTCACCACGTTTGGTAAACATATAAGCTACTGAACCTGCAGTACCTAAATTACCATCAGTTTTCGAGAAGCAATGACGAACGTCAGGAACAGTACGGTTCAAGTTATCCGTCATTGTTTCAATGATGACCGCAACACCACCAACGCCATATCCTTCGTAGGTTACTTCTTTTAGATCGGTATTTTCTTCACCGCCCACACCACGTTGGATCGCACGGTTAATGGTGTCACGTGTCATGTTTGCAACTAATGCTTTTTCAACAACAGCACGTAAACGTGGGTTAGACGCTACATCACCGCCGCCTAAACGTGCAGCTGTCACGATTTCACGGATAAATTTTGTGAATACTTTAGCGCGGCTCGCATCTTGTTTTGCTTTACGATGCTTAGTATTAGCCCACTTGGAATGACCCGCCATGCGAAATATGCTCCTTGTAGATTGGCCTTATGCCTATCAAATTGAGCAAATTCTACCATAATGGCTTTTTTGTGTGAAAGTACTGGATTTCAGGAATTGAGTAGTTGAAAAAAAAATATCCAAATTTGAGAAAATAATGCGAAATGTCTAAACGCCCGTACTGTAATTTTTCTTATGATGAGAATCGGGCTAAAAGGGTGAGCTCTATCTTGATATAACAGGAAGATATAAATGTACAATGCATGGAGCACGTGACATTTATATCTTTAAATACGTAGTTCGTTAAAACGTGAATGGCGCTTAGTCTTTATTTTTAGGTTCTGGGATCACGATATCTAAACCTACTTTATCTTTATAGAGTTGCTTAATTAAAGCTAAATCGTGATCGAGCTCAGTCGGGTAAATCTTGCCAAAAATACCACCTTGTTTGGTTTTTGAGTTGGCATACATTAATACAATCGGCACACCTGCTGCTTTAGCAATATACCAAAAGCCTGTACGAATTGGTTTTCGTGTTTCACCACGTACTGCACGGGTCGCTTCTGGAGCAATGACTAAATTAAATTTTTCGCTAGCTTCAAAATGCTCAACCATTTGAGTCACGATGTCTTTATTGGCTTTACGGTCTACAGGAATACCGCCAATCGCTTCAAGAACAGGTTTAAATGGACCTTTAAAGAGTTCTTTTTTAATCAGCGTGTGAATTTTAATGTCGTAAATTTGGCAAAGGGCCAGTGAAAGAACAGCATCCATCATTGAGGTGTGTTCAAAGCCGACGATCACTTGTTTATTTTCTAAAACATCAGGTTCTACGTGGTATTTCCAGCCTGCCAATTTAAATGCAGATTCGCCAATAAACTTTTTCAACATAGTCGGTGATACGGTGATTTTAAAAAGGTGTAATTTCTGCTTGTTTGGATCATGAGTCAAGAGGATTTAAGTGAGCTTTGATCTGAATTGTGCATATATTTCAAATCAGAATAAGAAGGGGGATTGAAGACTGATACTTTTTAACAATAAATCGGTTAAATTTTATATAGAAAAGCTATCATCATAGATAAAAATACTCTTAAAAATTTGCTAAATATGGCTAGGCACCGTTAGAAATTCTTATTAGACTTTTGTCGTAGGTTAAAACTTTTAACCTGTTGGTCTTAACTCGTTTTCTAACGGAGAACTCAAGCATGATTTATTTAACTGCTGTGTTATTCGCTGTTGCTATGTTTGCTTTGATTGTGATTTGGTCAATTGTTGAGTTTTATTTGGACTTAAGAAAGCCTGAACAGATTGAGTCTTAATATTTGTGCTTTTAAAGTGTGAAATATATAGTATTTCTAAATGTCATGAATCAAAAAACATTTGCTTATAATGAATAAAATAATACCTTTTAAGTATAACAAATCGTGACTTTATTTAAGGGTATCTAGAACTTAAGCTTTTAAATTTTTCTTGAATGTATTTCTTTATAACCTACTTCTCGTATTAACCAATCGTAGCTTACTCAAGTTGACTTGAAGTTTTGTACGTATCTATATGTTATCTGCCATATCTTTTAAAGGCTTAGACAAACTTTACTTAGCTTTTAACATTAAAAAACCCCTTACGATTAATACACGTAAGGGGTTGATTTATATGGTGGGCCCACACAGACTTGAACTGTGGACCAACGGATTATGAGTCCGCTGCTCTAACCAACTGAGCTATAGGCCCTATATTCTGAATGTGTTATTTATCAACAAGTTCAGACGCAAAGCATACTAGCGAAGATTTTTTTAAAAGACAAGCCTTTTTCTTCACGGCTGCACACTAACACAACAAATTGGCTGTAGTTGCAGCAGTTGAGCTTGGATTCGACCAAAATGCACAAAGTGTCGAATCCTATCGTGATGTAAATCACGACAAAAGTTATCAAACAGTCAAAATAACCTTATAATAATGCCCATTCTTGTCAGTACCGTGCCCAAAAGCGCTTAGATTGGTACTGGCCTCACATTTTTAAGTCAATGTCCTACAGTTATTCGGCTTATGTTTTCATTTTTATGTGTTGCACTGACACATAAGAATATTTAGGTGCCCACATGGAAATTAAGGTTAATTATCTCGATAACCTTCGACAAGAAGCCAAATTTGATGACTTCACGGTAATTGCCGACCAACCTATTCGCTATAAAGGTGATGGTTCTGCTCCCGGACCATTCGACTACTTTTTAGCGTCATCAGCATTATGTGCAGCTTATTTTGTAAAAGTGTATTGTGCAGCACGAGACATTCCGACAGAGAATATTCGCCTATCTCAAAACAATATTGTTGATCCTGAAAACCGCTATAAGCAAATTTTCAAAATCCAAGTCGAACTACCTGCGGATATTTCAGAAAAAGACCGTCAAGGCATTTTGCGTTCAATTGACCGCTGTACGGTTAAAAAAGTGATTCAGACTGGTCCTGAGTTTGTCATTGAAGAAGTAGAAAGCATTGATGCAGATGCACAAGCTTTACTTATGCCAAATTTAGCGTCAGAAAGTACCACGTTTATTCCGGGTAAAGATCTGCCTTTAGAAGAAACTATTGCCAATATGTCAGGTATTTTGGCTGGTTTAGGCATGAAGATTGAAATCGCGTCTTGGCGTAACATCGTGCCGAATGTTTGGTCACTACATATTCGTGATGCACAATCACCAATGTGTTTTACCAATGGTAAGGGTTCAACCAAAGAAAGTGCCTTAGCCTCGGCTTTGGGTGAATTTATTGAACGTCTCAATTGCAACTTCTTCTATAACGACCAGTTCTGGGGTGAAGAGATTGCCAATGCTGACTTTGTGCATTACCCAGATGAAAAATGGTTCCAACCCGGCCCAGAAGGCGAGTTACCTACTGAAATCTTAGATGACTATACGCGTGAAATTTATAACCCAGAAAATGAGTTATTAGGCACACATCTATATGACACCAATTCAGGAAATACAGCACGCGGTATTTGTTCTCTGCCATTTGTACGTCAGTCTGATGGTGAAACAGTGTATTTCCCATCAAACTTGATTGAAAATTTATACTTATCAAACGGCATGAGTGCAGGGAATACCTTGGCAGAAGCGCAGGTTCAATGCTTATCTGAAATCTTTGAGCGTGCAGTAAAACGTGAGATTTTAGAAGGTGAATTGGCTCTACCAGATGTCCCTGAAGAGGTTTTAGCCAAATATCCAAGTATTGTTGCAGGTATTCAAGGCTTAGAAGAACAAGGTTTTCCTGTATTGGTAAAAGATGCTTCACTTGGTGGTCAGTACCCTGTGATGTGTGTAACCTTAATGAACCCACGTACAGGTGGGGTATTTGCATCTTTTGGTGCGCACCCTAAACTCGAAGTGGCTTTAGAGCGTAGCTTAACCGAACTTTTACAAGGCCGTAGCTTTGAAGGTCTAAACGATCTACCAAAACCAACTTTTAGCTCAAATGCAGTCACTGAACCAAATAACTTTGTAGAACACTTTATTGACTCAAGTGGTTTGGTGTCTTGGAAATTCTTTAGCGCACAATCAGACTATGATTTTGTAGAGTGGGATTTCACTACAGAAGGTGAAAATGCCAATGCGGAAGAAGCTGCAGCGATGTTTGCGATTCTAGAAGACATGGGCAAAGAAGCGTATATGGCGGTCTACCAGCATCTAGGTGCTACGGCATGTCGTATTTTAGTTCCGGGTTATTCTGAAGTGTATTTGGTTGAAGACTTGGTTTGGGATAACACCAACAAAGCTTTGGACTTCCGTGAGGATATTTTAAACATTCATCGTCTAGATGAAGACGAGTTAGTGTCATTGGTTGAGCGCTTAGAAGAGCTTGAAGTGGATGACTACACGGATATTGTGACGCTCATCGGGATTGAGTTTGATGACAATACCGTATGGGGTCAATTAACGGTTCTTGAGCTCAAACTACTGATCTATATTGCGCTACAAGAGTTTGAAGAAGCAAAAGAGTTGGTTGAAACTTTCCTTCAATACAACACCAATACGGTCGAACGTGGTTTGTTCTATCAATGTATGAATGTGGTTTTAGAAGTTGAATTGGACGATGACTTAGATCTCAATGACTATGAACATAATTTCCGTCGTATGTTTGGTGACGAACGTATGGATGCAGTGATTGGTTCAATGGATGGCAGTCTTCGCTTCTACGGTTTAACTGAAACCAATATGCAACTTGAAGGTTTAGATCGTCATTTACGTCTGATTGATAGCTATAAAAAATTGCATGCTGCACGTGCGAAGTTTGCCAGTCAGAACGTTTAAATCTGGGCTTGTGAATAACGTTACTCATGTGATCATCTATTTGAAAAAACTCTCCTAAGGGAGAGTTTTTTTTGTGCGAAATTTGCTGAAAATTAATCTATATCTGTGATGTTGATATTAATAAAAATCCTTATAACTCAGGTGAATATAAGGGAGGCTTAAAAATAACCGATTATCCGAAATTGTGTCATTTTAAAGTAAAGATATTTGACTCATTGGAAAAATATGATAATAAATTAGCTATGGCGTGTTTAGGCATGTTCATAATATTTCAGGACGAAATATTCAGAAGCACATTAATAAATAAATGGGAGTTTTAACAACATGCTTCAATTATTCAGAAAACTATTTTGCATGCATATTTACGAATACGAGCAAATGGAAGAAATCGGTTCGCACAAGGAATGTCGTAAGTGCGGTGTGACAAAGTAATGCAGAGTCTAAGCCGAAAAAAAAGTGAGCGAAAGCTCACTTTTTTAATGCCGGTCAATATTGAAATCATTAAAATAGAAATACATTCACAGTTTTTATGCAGATATGAGTAAAGATTTTCAAGCCGAGCGTTATACCGTCGATGCCAATATGGCAGATACCATTGCATGGTTATTACAACATCAGGATTGCTTTGAATCTTTTCATTATGATGTGATTCAGCAGCAATTGGTGGTTCAACATGCTAATGGTCAAGACATTATTCGTGAAGGGGATTATTTAAATGCAGGCTATGGAATTTTAATAACAGCACATAACTTTGTTAAGTAAACGATATATTTTCCCTACTCATGGTGATTTAGCCATTTCATTTGTTCGCACCATCTCTTGCATTGCACTTTGATACCTATCACTGATCATTCAATTGAACTAAGCCCCGAACTTCGGGGCTTATTTTAAGCCATTTGCATGGCATCAGTTGAAAGCTGTGCAGCATTTGGTTTGGGCTGTTCAGCCACTAAACCGAGTTTGCTAAATAAAAGTTGATCCTTGCCTTCGCCTGCATTTGGCGTGGTCAGTAGTTTTTCACCAGAAAAGAGTGAATTTGCACCTGCCATAAATGCCAAAGCTTGTTCTGAATCACTCAGGGATTCACGACCTGCAGAGAGTCGAATATAGCTTTTTGGCATAATGATCCGTGCGACTGCAATGGTGCGAATCCATTCGATGACATCGAGTTTCTCAACATCAGCAAGTGGGGTACCTTGAATAGGTACAAGGAGATTGATCGGCACAGATTCAGGGTGAATCGGCAGCGTTGCCAACTCCATCAAAAAGGCGATACGGTCATCACGGCTTTCACCTAAGCCCACAATTCCGCCGCTACAGATTTTCATTCCAGATTGGCGAACATAGTCTAGCGTCGTTAAACGATCATCATAGCTACGCGTGCTAATGACATTGGGATAATACTCACGAGAGGTATCGAGGTTATGGTTGTAATAATCTAAGCCTGCCTCATGTAGGCGCTCTGCTTGAGACTGATTCAGCATGCCAAGTGTCATACAGGTTTCAAGTCCCAGCGCTTTGACTTCACGCACCATTTCTAGCACATAGGGCATGTCCCGTTCATGTGGATTGCGCCATGCAGCGCCCATACAAAAACGCGAAGAACCTGAGGCAAGCGCAGCTTTCGCTTCATTGATGACTTTTTCCACGGCCAGACGTTTTTCAGCCTCTAATCCAGAATCATAATGTGCGGACTGTGAGCAATATTTACAGTCTTCAGGGCACTTACCAGTTTTAATCGAAAGTAAGGTGCTGACTTGAATATGATTGGCTTGGAAATATTCACGGTGAATGGTCTGTGCTTGGAATAATAAATCCATCAATGGTTGTTGATACAACTCTTGTATTTCTGGGTGTGTCCAGTCATTTCGGTAGCTCATAAATAATCCATATTTTCTGCCTAATGCAAATCATCATACGTAAAATTTGCAGACTTCCAAGACTATTTTGTAACATTGAAAGTTGGCTATAGTGCATTAAAATGACTTTTTTAAAGAAGTTTTGATATTTAGGATACTTGCAAAGTTGTGTTAAATGTCAGCACAATCGCTACAATGTTTATTTTAGGCTGAAAAATTGATTTTCTTTGATTGCGCCACTAAGTTTTAGCTTAAATGAAAACTTTGTAAGGATCTGGAAAATATAGAATCAAATCCATTAAAGCATTTTTGAATTTTGTTCTGTAATTGCCCAATCAATATGAACTTGCACGATCGCGTCATGTTTTTCGCGAGAATTTTTTAATGATTGAACAATATTTGAACTGTATGGTGCATTGCCTAAGCCAATGGCGATATTTCGCATAAAGCTTTGATAGCCTGTTCGTCGGATAGGACTGCCTTCCGTGCAGCTTAAAAAGGTGGCTTCATCCCATTGCCATAGATCTAATAAACTCACTTGGTCGAGACCATGACGTGGATAAAAGTCCTCAATTTGAGTTTTATGCGCAAAGCTATTCCATGGACAGATAAGTTGACAGTCATCACAGCCAAACACACGGTTGCCAATGCCACGGCGTAATTCTTCAGGAATGATGCCTTTATATTCGATAGTTAAGTAGGCAATGCATTTACGTGCATCTAACATATAGGGCTCAACGATGGCCTGAGTTGGACAGATGTCAATACAGGCTGTGCATGAACCACAATGTTTGGTTGCCGGAGAATCAAAAGGCAAATCGAGTGATGTAAACAGCTCACCTAATACAAAAAATGAGCCTGATTTTTTATGGATCAGTAAGGTGTGTTTGCCTGTCCAGCCCATGCCTGCATTTTCAGCTAAAGATTTTTCAAACACTGGTGCAGAGTCGGCAAAGGGTCTAGATTCAAAATCTCCGATTTTTTCACGGATGATATTCGACAAGGTTTTTAAACGACCACGCATGACTTTGTGGTAGTCACGACCTCGTGCATAGCGTGCAATGATGGCTGAGTTTGGTTCATCTGGAACATAACGTGGTTTTGGTGTCTCGACCAAATAATCCATGCGGACACAAATGATACTGCGGGTACCGGGGACTAAAAGTACTGGATTGGCACGTTTTTCAAGGTTTTCCTCTAGGAATTTCATATCGCCATGATAACCACGTTCTAAATATTCTTTAAAACGAGGGAGTTCCTCTTGAGCATCTGGCTTTGCGATGACACAATCAGAAAAACCTAAATTTAAGGCTTGTGCTTTAATCCATGCTTTAAGGGTTTCTGGATCATATTGATCGACAGGAATTTTTTGTGCAGGAGTTGAAGCGGCCATAATCATAACAAGGAAAAACAATGCGTCTGCAAGTTTACCATAGCCCTGTTTATCTTAGCCAAAGTATTCAAGCTTGGGAGCAGCGTTGGTTTGCTCAGCACAATAGCAGTTATGGTCTGATGCAGCAGGTCGCATGGTCGATTGCTCAGCAACTCATTCCAATGTTAAAGCAGCAAAATTTAAAAAATATTGCCGTATGTTGTGGGCAGGGTAACAACGCAGGCGACGGCTATCTTACAGCGCAATACCTACAGCAAGCAGGCTTTCAAGTCGATATCTATGCCGCTGAAATTGGAGCATCGAAGGACTTACATTGTGCAGTACAGGAAGCATTAGATCACAAGCTCAAGATCTATACACATTTTGATTTTCAGCGTGATTATGACGTCTACATCGACGCATTATTTGGTATTGGACTCAATCGTGAACTTTCTAATGAATGGCAAGCCATTATTCAACGATTGAATGCATGCATGGGACTCAAAGTTGCGATTGATATTCCAAGCGGATTACATGCCAATACAGGGCAGCCTTTACCCATCGCATTTCAAGCCGATTATACATTTACGGCATTGGGTCTAAAAGCAGGGTTATTTACAGGCCAAGCGAAGGAATATGCAGGTGAAGTTTCGGTGATGGCATGCATACCGACTGATGCAGAACTAGAGCCACTTGCGTATTTGTCTCCGCAGAAAATAGCCTTACCTGCACGTCAAGCCTTTGGTCATAAAGGCAGTTATGGTCATGTTTTGGTTGTTGGTGGGCATGCTGAAATGGGTGGGGCGGTGATAATGGCTGCTGAGGCTGCATTCCATGCAGGTGCAGGTAAGGTCACGGTTGTTTGTGATGCACGACATCACACCGCAATTTTGGCGCGCGCACCGAATATTATGCTACGCGATATCAATGCTTTAACTACAGAAGCGATTCGGCAACTGATCGATCATGTTGATGCGATTAGCTTTGGCATGGGGCTTGGTCGTGACAATTGGGCACAACAGCAGTTTCAGTCATGGTTTCCATTGATTCAGCAGTCAACCTTGGAAATTGTTTTGGATGCCGATGCCTTGTGGTTTCTAGCAGAAACACCTGAAAAATTGAATGCACGCACCTATGCAACGCCACATCCGGGTGAAGCTGCAAAATTATTGGGTATTACTACTGCTGAAGTTGAAGCAGATCGTATACAAGCAATTCAACATTTAAAAGAAAAATTTCAAGGTCAATGGGTGCTTAAAGGGGCAGGCAGCTTGATACTTGAAGATCAACTTTGGATTTGCACCGCAGGTAATGCAGGAATGGGTACAGGCGGTATGGGCGATGTGCTTGCAGGGATGATTGCAAGTTTAAAAGCACAATTCCATCAGCAAATTCATCTGCACGAAATCGTAAGCCTGCATGCTTTAGCAGGTGATGTATTGGCGAAGCCGGGGATGCGTGGTTTGCAAGCGCAGGATATGGCCCAAGCGGTTTATCATGTGGTCAATCATTCAGGAGTTGAAGACTAAAATGCATGCAGTTAAATTGCGAATTCAAGGTAAAGTGCAGGGCGTTGGCTATCGTCGTTGGTTTGAACAGCAAGCGATTGCACTTGGTTTAAATGGTTATGTGAAAAATCTAGTGACGGGCGAAGTTGAAGCGCTGATTATTGGAACTGAAGACGCCATTCATAAAATACTGAAACACAGTCTAGTGGGGCCGTTACGAGCAGACGTGACTAAAATCGATCAGCAAGAAATTCCAATGCATGAATTAGACTATAGCGGTTTTAAAATGATTCGCTAAATTTGATCACTAGATTGAGTGGGCTTTTGAAAACAGAATGAATTACTGCGCTATATGATTTGACGATTATTTATCGACGTCGAGTGCTTACACGGCTTCGGCCACGAGCCATACCACCTAAGGCATTCAGTACAGCCATTTTACTCATACTACCAGACGCATGCGCATGACAAATTGCGGCAGCCAAAGCATCGGCTGCATCCTGCTGGGGTTTGATACTTAGGTTCAGAATACGCATAACCATCATTTGAACTTGTTCTTTATCTGCAGCACCATAGCCGACCACTGATTGTTTAATTTGACGTGCAGTATATTCAGCGACTTGTAAATCTAAATTGGTTAAAGCGGCAATGGCAGCACCACGTGCTTGACCCAGTTTTAGGGCTGAGTCAGGGTTTTGAGCCATAAAGACTTGTTCAACCGCAGCTTCAGTAGGCCCGTGAAACTTTACGATACGATCAATACCAGCAAAGATACGTTTTAAGCGTTCAGGCATTTCTGTTGTTTCGGTACGAATGGTGCCAGCATCGACAAAACGTAGTTTAGAACCATCCTTTTCGATGATGCCGTAACCAGTTAAGCGTGACCCAGGGTCAATACCGATAATTAATGACATGTTTGCCCTATTTGCCCTTTAAAAATAAAATAATGCCCATATTGTTACATAAGCGTGTCAAAAAAGCTTGATAGTGATTGAGCAGTTGAACGCAACACCTTAAATTAATTTACTGAGATTTGTTTAATTTTCATGAAATTATTTCTTCTGATTTTAGCAGGCTTGATCCTGGAAGTGTTTGTCTGGATCGGTGTGGGCGACCTCGTCGGCAGCATGTGGTATGTCTTTTTCTGGTTCGTGGCGGCCTTCTTTATAGGGATGAATATTATCCGTAAATATTCATCAGGTCTGATGCCTCAAATGCAGCAAATGCAAGCGGGTCAAATGAGTAATGATCCAGCTTTAACAGGAAACTTACCAAAAATTTTGGCTGGTTTCTTGTTGCTGTTGCCGGGCTTAATCTCAGATATTATGGCACTACTTATTTTGATTCCGCCTGTACAAAATGCCATGAAAGCGGTCATGATGAAAACCATGATGAAGCGCCAACAAGCCATGATGGAAAAAATGATGGGTGGCATGATGGGCGATATGGGAGGCATGGGCGGTGCTCAAGGTCAGAACCCATTTGCAGATATGATGCGTCAAATGCAAGATATGCAAAATCAGCAATCAGGTCGTGATTCATCCGTTATTGATGGTGAAGCTCGTGAAGTGACACCAGAAGCGAAACAAATTGAACTGAAAGATGTTAATAAAAAATAAGTAACTCAGTTTGAAAGGCCGAATGTGTATTCGGCCTTTTTTTTGCGTAAATTTTGATATGGCCTAAAAATAAACCTTGTGTTGCCAACAAAAAAATTGAACAAGCGATATAATCTTCACGTTTTAATTCAAATGAATCAGCTTGCATGTCACTGTTATTCACCATCTGTGCGCTACATTTTGTTGCGCAGTTGAGTCCCGGTCCAGATGTATTATTAATTGCTAAAAGTGCAGCATCAACAACCCGTGCAAATACTTTAAAAATTATTGCTGGGATCTCTGTCGGGATTGTGGTGTGGGTCGTTTTAACCTTATTGGGCTTTACGGTTCTGGTTGAGCAATTTCCATGGATACAACAAGTTTTAATGGCTGTTGGTGGATTTTTCTTAGCGAAAATGGGCTGGGCAATGTTTAGTGGCGGGCTTAAAAGTTTAAATCAAACAGCCAATTTAGAAGACGGGCAGGCCTTAAGTCAGCAGAAAACTGAAAATTATTTCTTATTAGGTTTATTTACGAATTTAGCCAATCCGAAAACGCTGATATATTTTAGTAGTGTGTTCTCACTGGCGTTGAGTTCATCAGCCAGTAGTAACCTAAAAGCACAGCTAGCTGTCATCATTCCGATTCAAACCTTTATTGTGTTTAGTTTGTTTATGATGATTATGTCTTTGCCTAAAATTAAAGCACTCTACCAACGTTCGGGTAGTTATATTGATGTGGTTTCAGGGGCGTTATTTTTAATTTTTGCGATTTGGCTGTGGTTCGACGCAATTAGAATGTTCAATCTTCAATAGCTGCAAACATATTGCTGTCAGCAAAGCGAAAGCCAAGTATTAAAACTTGGCTTTTTTTATGTCCAAGTTCTATTGCTCTGGATTGGTTTGATCTTGGTCTTTAGACGGTGCTGTATTTGATGGATCTTGTGCAACATCGGTAGTTTCAGCATGATCACGATAACGGTTTGGCTTGAGGGTAGTTTCGGTATTTTCAGAGCCTTTGTATGATCGGCTACGATTGGCGCGTTCACGTAAACCGCCTTTTTTGATTAACTGCACCATCATCTAGAACCTCATTGCTATCGCCATAGTTTAAAGAATTTTCCTCGTGAAGATAAGTAAGCAGGGCGATGCAAGCGCATAAAAAAGCCTGAAATCATTCAGGCTTTCATCATTTTAATTTCTCGCTTTGAATGACTTTAAAGCAACTGGATAATAGCGCTTAAATACGGATTGTATGATATTTAGGCATTGCCAGCTTGTTCATAGGGCTATATTTGGCTGTTGTAAAAAAGCTTAATTTTTACCATCCTGCTTGAGTACTTCAAAGATGTTGAGTTGGGTTGTCGCTTCAGTATCGTGCTGTTGCAAATACACTTGAACACTCTTAAATAGAATGGCAACAGCCAAACAACTGAGTATGCAAAATATCCAAAAGCCATATGGGCTACGGATATTATGCGAGCCACATTCGGAACATTCTTTATCGCTTGAAGCCAATACTTTATTGCAACAAGCACAGTGATATTGATAGTGCATTGCGTTTCTCCATTTAGTCGAATTTGACCAACATTCTTGTTGTTATTGTCAACCATCAATCCGTGATGATTGTTTTATCTTAATGTGCAAATAAGCTGCTGTACAAGTTTTAAACGGTTTGTTTTGCTCATTATTGTGTAAGTGAAAAGCGTCAGAGAGTTAAATATTTGTTTTATTAATAATTTATAAATGAAACAAGACATGAATTTTCAGACATAAAAAAAGCCAGTTCGAAAACTGGCTTTTGCTGTTCTGTCTAAATTGAATTATTGACCAGAGCGGATGATGTAATCAAAAGCAGATAATGATGCTTTCGCGCCTTCACCTGTTGCAATGATGATTTGTTTGTACGGTACTGTTGTACAGTCACCGGCAGCAAATACACCTTTCACATTGGTTTCGTTGCGCTCGTTAATTACGATCTCGCCACGGTTTGAAAGTTCAACTGCTGTTTCTTTTAAGAAATCAGTGTTTGGTAACAAACCGATTTGTACAAAGATACCAGCCAATTCAATTGTTTTGATTTCATCTGTTGCACGGTCTTTGTAGTTCAATGCAGTCACTTGTGAACCATCACCGACCACTTCTGTAGACAATGCATTCATGATCACAGTGGTATTCGGTAAGCTGTTTAACTTGTCTTGAAGGACTTGGTCAGCACGAAGCTTCGTATCAAACTCAACTAGCGTTACATGTTCCACAATACCTGCAAGGTCAATCGCCGCTTCGACACCTGAGTTACCACCACCGATCACTGCAACACGTTTACCTTTAAACAATGGACCGTCACAGTGTGGACAGTATGCAACACCACGAGTACGGTATTCTTGTTCACCCGGAACGTTCATTTCTCTCCAGCGTGCACCTGTTGAAAGAATCACTGTTTTAGATTCAAGTTTTGCACCATTCTCTAAAGTCACTTCAA
>NZ_VPDJ01000017.1:0-101315 GCF_013417755.1 Acinetobacter sp. YH12231 | reverse complement strand
ACTCACCCGTCCGCCGCTAGAAATCGGTAGCAAGCTACCTATTCCCGCTCGACTTGCATGTGTTAAGCCTGCCGCCAGCGTTCAATCTGAGCCATGATCAAACTCTTCAGTTTAAAATCAATAGTACATATAGTGTACCAATCTTGGCTCATCAATTACTGACAAAAATTTGCTCAAATAAACTTCGAGTAATTTCTACCATCAATCAATGAAAATAATTTCGATCAATCAACTAGTAAAAATCCACACAAGTTGTTCTTCATAATCTCTTAATGATCTTCTTAATGCTTCGTCAGCAAATAAGAAAACAACATCAAACAACTTAAAAACTTACGTTTATCGCTGTCTGCGTTGGTATGCAGCGTATTCTATAGAGTTTCAAAACAAACACAAGCCCCTATCATAGAAATTTCTATGATATTGTGCTTGAGTGTGTATTTTTTAAACTAAATGCAATTTATTGCTTATTTAAAGATCAATATATCCACATATTTTGCCTTATGAAAGACGAATTTTATAATTCTTGGTAATTTTTATATTCTTCAATCTAAAAAGCCCGTATTTCAACGGACTTTTCGAATAATACGAATTTTAAGAAAACCAATGAAGTTATGAAAGTGGCTTTAGTTTGCTTGCTCAGCCAACCAACTCATGAATTTTTGTCGTTCAGCTTTACTAGCCTTCTGCCAAAGCTGAATTAATTGTTGATCTGCCCCATTTTCATTAATAATCACATTTTTTGAAGCTACTACAGGAGATACTACGTTCGTTGGTTTTGCAGTTACAGATTGCGCATAAACAGGTGCTGGTTGATTTTCTGGCACAGCTTCTTTCTTCGTAAAATCTACTGCATTACCTAAAACACCATTGGAGAAAATCGTTTTTTGTTCTTTCTTCGCCCCAGCTTGCTGCACAAGTAATTGATTAGATCTGTCATACAAACCAAATATCGGCTGGTCTTTATATTTTTGCGCAGCATCAAAATCTTTTGGTGCATTGACTAGACCCAAACGATACTCTTGACCATCAATCAGTGCTGGAGTACGAATAGCGGCCACACCTGACTTTAAAATATCGTGAGAATTATCAGCATGTTGAAAAAATTCGCTATAACGTACAGTTAATAGGTTTTCACCTGCATCTAGCTTATATTTCTCTGTAGATCGAAATAAACCACCTGTAACTTCTTGATCATTAACTGCAACTATTTTGATTTCTTCCGGAACAGTCAAAGTTACAGCTGCAAATCCTGCACTACTTAACATCAGCGCTGTAGCTGCAACAGTTAATCTTAAAGTCATCATTATCACTCTTTATCAATTATTTAGTTTCGATTGCACTATGCAATGCATATGTGACAATCTTATGACATCTAACAATCACTGTATATTTAGTTTCAAGACATTATTTAGATATTCATTCAAGAATTTTGCATATAAAAAAAGGATGCTTAAAGCATCCTTTTTTAATTCATCACACCATCATTACTTGAAAGTTTTGAATCGTTCTTCATCTGCAATAAAGGTTTTTTCACCTGCAGGCGCTTCAATCGAACCAAAAACAAGCTGTGCACGTAGTTTCCATTGATCTGGCACATCAAATGCCGCAGCTGTTTCAGCATCAACAATTGGATTGTAATGTTGCAATGATGCACCGATATTTTTTTCAGCCAATGCCGTCCAAGTAGCAAATTGAGCAATCGCCGTTGAGTGTTCAGACCATACTGGGAAATTATCTGCATAAAGTGCAAATTGTTCTTGGAGTGCTTTTACTACAGCCTGATCTTCATAAAATAATGCTGTACCAAAACCTGCTGCAAAACTATTAATCTTGCCATTGGTTCCTTCAAATGCATCTGCAGGTACAATTTTACGTAAAGTTTCACGTACGATATTCCAGAATTTTTGATGTGCATCACCAAACAGAATAACAACACGAGATGTTTGAGAGTTAAATGATGATGGACTTAAACGTACAGCATTTTTAATGGTTTGCTCAATTTCATCTTGCGATAAACTCACGTTATTACCAATAGAATAGATTGTGCGACGTTGTTCGATTTGATTCAAGAATGACATTACAAGACCTCTTTTTATTTTCAATTAGCTTACTAAGTTGTGATTTATAATAGGTGATGTTTTTAACAGTTGCATGACTATATTTACAACATTGTGTCTTATTTCTAGAACAATCAGTTATAAGCATCTAAATACCTACAACTCACTTACATTCAGATTTTGGTTTCACTGATTTAGAATGCAGAGATCAAAGCAACTTACAGAACATAGAAATTACTCATAAATTCTAAACTGATCTTGATCTTCGAGTTCTAAACGTTCAGGCGCTTGACCTTCAATTGAACCAAAGACTAACTGCGCACGAAGCAGCCATTGTTTTGAAATATCAAAGTGTTCGGCAACGGCATAATCAATGTGTGGATTATAGTGTTGTAAACATGCGCCTAAACCTGCATCTGCGATCGAAGTCCATACTGCGAATTGCGCCATGCCAGACGTTTGCTCCGACCACACTGGAAAATCTTCTGCACTTAATGGCACTTTCTTTTGTAATTGTTGAATCACAACTTGATCTTCATAGAAAAGTACAGTTCCCAGGCCAGCTGCACACTGATCTATTTTGAGCGCCACACCTTCAAAAATATAACTCGCAACATTCTTGCGTTGTACGTCTTTTACAATGTCCCAAAATTTTTGATGAGATTCGCCAAATAAAACCACAATACGTGTGCTTTGCGAATTATATGCAGATGGACAGCTTCTTACGGATTCTTGAATCAGTTCCGCCAAATAAGCCTGACTGTAATGCACCTTCTTTCCAAGCTTGTAGATACTACGACGTTTCTTTAGTTGGTCGACAAATGACGCTTCTACTTCTTGTTCGGTAGTTTTCTTTTTTAATTTAAAATCTTTAGTGATATCCGCAGTCAATACATGACCAATTTTATCGAGTAACGCCACCCTAAACACCCCAAAGCAATTTTTATATATAACAATAATTCCTTACTTATTCTAAGGGTATATCAGGCTGAATTTTGACTATGATTTATTCACATGTTGCTTTTTAAATCAATCAGTAAGCTCAAAAACAAAAAACTCCGCATTTTGCGGAGTTTATGTGACATTTAACGCATTTTATTTATCAGTTTCAAATAATGCTGCGACAAATGATTTTGCTGAGAATGGACGCAAGTCATCAATTTTCTCACCTACACCAATAAAACGAATTGGCACATGGGTCCGGCTTGCAATATTAAATAACACACCACCTTTTGCTGTACCATCCAGTTTAGTAATAGTTAGACCTGTAAGCCCTACTGCCTCGTCAAACATTTCAACTTGGTTAATGGCATTTTGACCTGTGCCTGCATCTACCACTAACATCACTTCATGCGGAGCTGTAGCATCAATTTTTTGCATTACACGTTTTACTTTAGACAACTCTTGCATGAGGTGTCCTTTGTTGTGTAAACGACCTGCAGTGTCTGCAATCAGCACATCTACGCCTTTTGCACGAGCACTTTCAAATGCATCAAAAATAACAGATGCAGAATCTGCACCATGACCTTGCGCCACAACGGCAATATTATTGCGTTCGCCCCAAATTTGTAATTGTTCTGTGGCTGCTGCACGGAATGTATCACCAGCAGCCAACATTACTTTTTTACCTTCACCTTGTAAGCGTTTCGCTAATTTACCAATCGTGGTGGTTTTACCCACACCATTTACACCAACAACCAAAATCACATACGGATTTTTATTGCTGTCGATATGTAGCGGTTTAACACGTGGTGCAAGTAATGCCACCAGTTCTTCTTGAAGCGCTTTATATAAAGAGTGCGAATAGATTAAATCGCCACGTTCAGTACGTTCAGTTAAGTTCGCAATAATCGTTTTGGTTGCATCGACACCAATGTCAGCAACCAAAAGTTGCTCTTCAACTTCCTCTAAAAGTTCATCGTCAATTTCCTTCCCACCGATCAGGATATTCACCATGCCGTCTGCCAAGTTCTTACGTGACTTTGCTAGACCTTCTTTCATTCGACTAAAGAAGCCGCCTTTCGCCTTCGAGTCTTCAGTTTCTGACACTGTTTCTTGTAATGGTGCAGCAACGTCTTGCTGTACTTTCGGTGTCTCGATAATCGGCACATTTACCGCAGGTAAACTCGGTAGCGTGACATCGTCATCACCGATATCAGCATCAATCAAAAATTTATTCTGCCCATGAGATTGCTGTTGCATGCCGAATCCTTGAAAAGCACTGCGTTAAAAAAACCGATTCTATCATAAGTTATCTTAAATTGAGTCGATACACGCCTGTCAGAGCGAAGCACACTAAAAAACAACATGTTGAACTTGCAATCAAAATTAACTTTAGGAAAACTAGATAGCTATAAAATGCATTTTAATGGATTCCTTTGTGTCCCATAAAAACAGATTTTCTCCTTGTTTTTTTAAAACTTTATTTCGCTCTGCACTTCCTATCTGTGTCATCAGCAGTTGCCTTTGGTCAGCAACTCATCTACATGCAGACACACGTACCCAATTAACGCGTAGCACCTTTGAAACCACGCTTAAAAATGGCTTAAAGGTCATTATCCGTGAAGACCACCGTGCGCCGATGGTAATGACCCATATTTGGTATCGTGTTGGCAGTAGTGATGAGTCGGGCAATCTATTAGGGATCTCCCACGCGCTCGAACATATGATGTTTAAAGGAACCACCAAAGTTCCTAATGATGAATTTACACGTCTCAGCCGTATCTATGGCGGCAGCATCAACGCTGCAACCTTCACCAATTACACCAATTATTATCAGTTGTATCCTAAAGCCTATTTTCCTATGGCACTGGAGCTCGAAGCGGATCGTATGAGTAATTTACGATTGCAACAACAAGATTTCGAACCTGAAATTAAAGTGGTTATGGAAGAACGCCGACAGCGCACAGATGACAATCCTCGTTCTTTGGCTTATGAACGTTTCAAATGGATTTCTTATCCAACCAGTCACTATCGTCAACCCGTCATTGGACACATGAAAAATCTGCAAAACATCAAATTAGCAGATTTAAAACAGTGGTATAAAGATTGGTATACCCCAAACAACGCCATTTTGGTGATTGTCGGTGATGTCGATGCCGAAGCAGCAATACGTCAAGTTCAAAAATACTTTGGTGATATTCCATCACGTAAAACACCTGATCGTAACGATGTGATGGAATTCGAGCGTGTGGGCTATCGTCATATGGAACTAAATTTACCTGTACAAGTGCCCAATTTGTATATGGCGTGGAATGTACGCTCACTAGCTACCGCAAAAAACCCACAAGATGCTTATGCTCTCAATATTATTCGCAATATTTTAGACAGTGGTATTTCATCTCGCCTACAAGACAAACTGGTACGCGATAGAAAATTACTTACGGCTGTAAGTGTTTCTTATGATCCATACAATCGTGGAGACAGCTTGTTTACCATTTCAGCACTCCCTGCCGATGGCGTCAAAATGGAACAAGCTCAAAAAGCCATACAAGATGAAATCGACACTTTAAAAACAGAATTAGTCAAAACACCTGAAGTCGAACGTATCACCACACGTTTTGTCTCCAATTTAGTTTATAACCAAGATGACATCAGCAGCCAAGCCAAGACTATTGGCCACTTAGAAGTCAATGGACTCAGTTTCAGGCTCATGGACGAATTACCAAAACTATATGAAAACGTCAGCGCACAGGATATTCAACGTGTCGCCAATGCGTATTTTGTCCGAGAAAATTTAAGCACCATGTATTTACTTCCGGAACAAACGGAGACCCCTACAGCTGCAAATAAAGCAGATCAAACTACAAAACCTGCAAAAACAGAAGTTGTTATTCCAGAGCAACAGACCAGCTCAACCCAAAACACAGAAAGCGTCTTGTAAGGATTAGTGATGACTATTACGAAAATTTTATCCCTAAGCTTACTCACTGCGTTTGGCTCAATCCTCCATGCAGAAACTTATACGGAAAATGTTCCTGACCTCAACGATAATCCGAGCCAATTACAATCTATCCCCATGCTGCAAAGTTTAAAGAATTTACAGATTGATAAAGACTACCGTGCTCCACTCGTTCAAGTGCTGAAAAACCGAAATGGTGTGAATAGCCTGTTTGTTGAATCACAAGATCTACCCATGGTGGATATTCAACTGACCTTTAATGCAGGTTCTGCTCGTGATGAAGAAGTCGGAAAAGGCTTGTATGGTGTTGCCAACATGGCTGCACGTTTAATCGATGAAGGCACAGAAAAATACAATGCAACGCAAATTGCCTCGGTTTTTGACCAAACAGGTGCTCAATTTAGCGTACAAGCACATCGAGATATGTTTGTCGTTCGGCTGCGCGTATTATCAGACCCTAAAAAATTAGAACCTGCTTTAAGTATGATGATGGACGTGATTAAAAATGCGACTTTTAAAACCTCCAGTCTAAACTTAGCTCTCAGTAATAACCAAGCTGGTCAGAAGCAACTCCAAGAAAGCCCTAGTCGCTTAATGAATATTCGATTCTATCGGGCTGTATACGGCACACACCCTTATGCAGAACCGATTACGGGAACCAATGGCAGTATCAAAAAAATCACCCCAGACATTTTAAAAAAGTTTCGTGATCAATTTTTAGTTGCTCAAAACTTGAATATTGCCATTACAGGCAAACTCAGCAAAAAAGAAGCTCAGAACCTAGCAGAACGTATTTCTGGAAACTTAAAGCAAGGCGAAAAAGCCAAGGCACTTGCACAACCAGAAGAAAAACAAGGGTTTGATATTATCCATCTTTCCTACAATTCCACCCAAGCCAACGTCATATTTGGACATTTAGGGACGACCCGTGATAACAAAGATCGATTAGCCTTAGAAGTAGCCAATCGAATGTTTGGCGGTGGAGGTTTTAACTCGGTCCTCATGCAAGAGCTTCGTGTCAAACGTGGCTATACTTATGGTGCCTATAGTGCATTTAGCTTTAGCCAAGCACCCGGTATCTTTAGCTTTAGCTATGGAACACGTCAAGATCAGCTTATAGATAGTATTCGAGTGGCACATAAGGCTTTTAATGATTTTGTCAAAATGCCTATTGATCAAAAACAAATGGAAGAAACCAAAGCCGGTATGCTGCGTGCTTTTCCAAATAATTACAGCAGTAATGCAACGATCAATGCACAGCTTGGTCTATTGGGCTTTTATCAACAAGACCCAGATTATTTGACCCAGTACCCTAAATTATTGGAAAAAATAACTGTAGCTGATGTACAAAATGCGGTTCGTACCTACATGCACCCTGAAAATATGACGGTGATTGTGGTGAGCAAAACCTTAGATAAAAATGAAGTACAGCAGATATTGGAGGATAATGTACAAGCAGCTCCAACCAAGATTATCCCTGCGACTAAGGCTGTTCCTCTGCCAAAGCCGGAAGTTGATGTGCCCGTACAGACTCCATCTGATAAGCATGCATCAATTTAAGATAAGCACCCACACGAATGCGATCTTGCTGTCTCAGCAGCATCGCCATTTCCTGTGTTTCAGGATAACTTTGCTGCAACGCAAGTCGTGACACGTTTTGGTATTGCTGTACAGAAATAGGACGATATAAGGCAATCACAGCCAATACCAAAATCACTACGATCACGACTGAAACAAAGATATTATAAATTTGCTCTAGCTGTATTTTAGATTTGAATTGAATAATTTTTTCTAAATCAATAGTCATACACTACCTCAGGTTCAAAGTAGTGTATGGCTGACGTTCAAGAAGTTCAAGTCACAGCGCTTAAAACTGCATCAGTCCACTGTTTCAGTCTGTGAGTTAGCTAAACAATTTAATGAATAATGGTACGTATCACCGCAAAATAAAGAATCAATGCAATAATCGCCAAAACGATAAATACTGCAAAAATACTCATTCCACCTTCTGCATGCGCTGGATGTAAGTCATCATCATCGGCGATTTTGAGTAATTCTCCATTATATGCATTGTAAAATTCTAAGCGCTGTGCCTTATCTAAATCCCGTGTGAAATCATATACACGTTTGCGCTGTGCCAAACCAAAATCCCCTAAATGAATCTCCTGATGAAAAATTGCTTCATCAAGATTGCGACGATGTAGATGTGCCAACTCCACAATTTGCGCTAATGTCGGAGGATAATCTAAAGTTAAACCGTCTAAAACTCTTGTCATTTTACTTCTCCTTATTATCTACAACTTCTTATGATAGTATTTTACTCACGAAAACAATTGTCCATTGTTTAATCATGTAAACCATAGCAAATTAGAAATATTTACGTGAATAGTTGACAATTCAAGATAATTGTAATATTAGTTTAATAATACTTAGTTAAATTAGTTAATAGGGCTAAAGAATGGGCCCTTAATGATCATAATTAGAATAAGGAGTTAAATATGATTCAACAATTCTCTCAACATGAACTCGAACATGTATACGCAAATGCGGTAAACACAATTCAATCTCAAATGAACTTCAGCGATGCAGTTCATGAATTGGAAAATGCAGCTCGTGCTGGACATGGTAAAGCAGCGTTATTTTTGGCTGAACTTTATTATCAAGGCTTCCGCGTAGAACGTGACTCACTCAAAGCGCAATATTGGCAGAACATGGCCACCTTGCAAGCATAACAAAACGTCACTAAGGTGGCGTTTTTTACACCCTTCAACTTTTAACTACATAAATTCTTACAATCAAGTTCAAAGCTTACACAGCTTTTTCATAAGAATTTCCTACAATAGGAGCAACATCAACAACACGCTGCATATGATGTCTAAATTAAAGCAATATAAACCTATTCCAAAAGATTTATTTTTCAAAATTAGTATTTTAAAAACCATGATGTACTGTGGAGTCCTTTGGGGTCTCTACCACCAACAAGGTTGGGCAATGACCAGCGATCAAGATCATATTATCTTCCCGTTTTGGCTAAATGGCATTCAAGCGCATAAATATGCCAAAAAGCATTGGCCCAACTACACTCCACGACGCATTACACCAGAAGATTTTGAGGCATCGCTATTACCGACATTAACACGCCTTAAAGTCATCCCTGCGTTGCATAGCTCTAGCCATATCCGTCTCAAGCTCACAACCTCGCAAATGCGTTTATTCTTTTTTAACCAAGATAAGATTCAAATGGCATAAAACCCTCAGTGCATGCTTGACCTCAGCATGCACTGAAAAGTATTTGCTTTTTTCAAATTTCGCGTTAATTTAAATTAAACAAAAACTACTATAAAGGAATGAAAATATGACTACAGTTGCCCAAGTACTTAAAGACAAAGCTTATCAAGAAATTTACACCATCACCCCAGATGCGACTGTACTCGAAGCCATTTCCCTGATGGCACAAAAAGGCATTGGTGCCCTCATTGTGACCCATGAAGGCACGGTCGTTGGGATTTTGTCTGAGCGTGATTACACACGTAAAATCGCCCTGATGGAAAGAACCTCTTTCGATACCTCTGTCAGCGAAATCATGACCGGTAGTGTCATCACTGTAACAAGTGCAGCGACTGTCGAAGAATGTTTAGAACTCATGACAGATCGCCATTTACGTCATTTACCTGTCGTTGAGGAACAGAAATTGACTGGCTTAATCTCCATCGGTGACCTTGTAAAAGCAGCAATGGATGATCAACGAAAACTGATCGAACAACTTCAACAATATATTTCAGGCTAAACTCAAAAATCCCCCTTGATAAGCTTTAAGGGGGAATTCTAAATATCAATAATTTTATATAACTCACATTTTGTAATGACATACACATTACAAATTAATTACTTTTCTCAATTTCCTTTCTTATGTTGAAACCTGCTTTAGATAAATTAGCCCACCTTGATGCCATCATTTTAGAATTGGAACGCTTGATGGTTTCTATGAAAGACGATGAACTGCTGCAATACGAAAGACGATGAGCTGCTGCAATACCACCGACGTACGATCAATTTAGAGATTGCATCTTCTATCACAGAAATTTTAGATGCAAAGGCAATTATTTATGCACTACATCCTGAGTTAATTTCAATTTCATCAAGCTTTGACCATATTTTTTATAAAAATTACGTCAAAAAAAATATCCCAGTTAAAAACCTGGGATACTTCGAATATAGATCGGGCTATACAACTGCAAAAGATTTTTGCATCATCAACAGATGATGAGCAACTTAGTCTTTTTTAATGGCAGTAATTAATTTAAACCTAATTTTTCAGCCACATAGTCTGAGTCTTTATCGCCACGGCCTGAAACGTTAACGACAATCTTCACATCTTTGGCAAGATTTGGCGCTTCACGAATTGCCCAAGCAACCGCATGTGAACTTTCTAGTGCAGGAACAATACCTTCCACACGTGAGAGCGTCATGAAGGCATCTAAACATTCTTGGTCTGTCGCTGTTGTATATTCAACACGGCCTAGGTCTTTTAACAAACTATGTTGTGGCCCCACTCCTGGATAGTCCAAACCTGATGCAATTGAATGCACTGGCAAAGGCTC
Organism: Acinetobacter sp. YH12231; assembly: GCF_013417755.1. Classification (NCBI taxonomy): domain Bacteria; kingdom Pseudomonadati; phylum Pseudomonadota; class Gammaproteobacteria; order Moraxellales; family Moraxellaceae; genus Acinetobacter; species Acinetobacter sp. YH12231. Next base: position 90,756 of record NZ_VPDJ01000017.1, on the reverse strand, counting down.
ACCCTGTTCATCTTCAAGGACATAACATGCCATGCCATGAATTTGACTTGGCTTACCCAATGTTAACGTCGCAGAGTGCATATTGGTATCTAAGCCATGACCTGCAGGTTCTACACCCACAAGTTTTACATCGGTGTCATTGAGGAATGCTGTAAATGCACCGACAGCATTTGAACCACCGCCCACACATGCAACCACATAGTCAGGATTTGCACCAAATCGATCATTGGCTTGAACTTTAATTTCATCTCCAATAATTGACTGGAAGTCACGAACCATTTTCGGGAATGGATGTGGGCCAACCACTGAACCAATCGCATAAATAAAATTGGTTGGATCTTTTAAATATTCTTCAAAAGCGCTATCTACTGCATCTTTAAGCGTAGCTGTACCACGTGTAACAGAGATAAGGTTGGCACCTAAAATCTTCATTTTCACCACGTTTGGATGTTCTTTTTCAATATCCACTTGCCCCATGTGAATTTCACATGGAATGCCCACTAAGGCACAAGCCGTTGCCAATGCTACACCATGCTGACCTGCGCCGGTTTCAGCAATCACTTTGGTTTTACCCATGTATTTTGCTAATAAGGCTTCGCCAAGGCAGTGGTTAATTTTATGCGCGCCAGTATGGTTGAGGTCTTCACGCTTGAGGTAGATTTGTGCACCACCTAATTTGTCAGACAAGCGCTTCGCATAAAACAATGGGCTTGGACGTCCAACATAGTGTGCAAACAACTCTTTCAATTCATTTTGAAATTCTTCTGTATGACGAATTTGCTCATAAGCAACATTAATGTCATCCATTGCCTGTTTTAAATCTGGTGGAATGAACTGCCCACCGTATTCACCGAAGAAACCTTCTTCATTAGGTAATGCGATACCATTAATTTGATGATCCATCATATTTCCTTCATGTTGTATGCAAAACAAAGACTTTTAAATACTATCCAATTTTGAAAATAAGAAACAATGCAAAATTGGAGTAAGTAATATAAACATCATTGATAAGAAAAAGTATCGTTTTTAACGCTTTAGCGCGCTAAATATTTCGTCATATCTTCCACACCTTTTAGGGTCATCGGGAACATATGATCTTCAAAGATTTGTTTAATCGCAGCTATGGTTTGGGTGTAATGCCAATAACTTTCTTCTTCAGGGTTTAGCCACGCTGTTTTATCAAAATGATTGCGTAAGCGCTGTAACCACACCTGACCCGCTTCATCATTCATATACTCCACAGAACCACCTACAGAATTCAATTCATAAGGTGCCATACTCGCATCACCGACCACGATGACACGGTAATCTCGCCCATAGGTATTGAATAGATCCCATGTATTCATACGCGTGCTTGAACGGCGAATATTATCTTTCCACACATAGTCATATAAACAGTTATGGAAATAGAAATACTCCAATGTTTTAAATTCAGTTTTTGCAGCGGAAAAGAGCTTCTCACATTGGGCAATATGTGAATCCATCGAGCCCCCAACATCAAAAAGCATCAAGACTTTAATACGGTTACGTCGTTCTGGAACCAACTGCACATCCAAAATACCCTGTTTGGCAGTTTCACGAATGGTTCCGTCGATATCCAGCTCTTCTGCTGCACCTTGACGGGCAAATTTACGCAAACGACGCAAAGCCATCTGCATCTGACGACTGCCGAGAATCTGCTCATCATCTAGGTTTCGGTATTGACGTTGTTCCCACACTTTCACCGCAGATCGTTTACGACCAGGCCCACCAATACGCACGCCTTCAGGATGGTCGCCATAGGCACCAAACGGGGACGTACCACCCGTCCCAATCATCCGATTACCACCTTGATGCTTTTTATGCTGCTCGCGCAAACGCTCTTCAAGCATTTTCATCAGTTCTTCTAATGATCCAGCTTTTTTTAGTTCTTCTCGTTGTTCAGGTGTCAAATGCTTTTCGATGAGCTCTAGATCAAACCAATCCTTTGGCAGTTTATGCACCTGATTTAATAGTTCATCCAAATCAAAGGTGGCAATACCGTCAAAATAGTCTTTCATTGCGCGGTCGAACTTATCAAAGTAACGTTCATCTTTGACCATGACGGTTTTTGCAAGCTGATAAAATTCATTTTGATCTGCAAAGACCAGCCCTGCTGCCACTGCTTGGTTCAAGTCAATCAATTCACGAGTTGAAACAGGAACACCGTATTTTCGAAGGGTATAAAACAATCGCACAAACATAGGCGAATAAAATCCAATAAAAATTAAATATCAGGAGGTCAAATCCAGTGTGAATGCATGTGATCTTGTTATTTCATCTGCAACTGAGTCTTGCCTTACATCCACCATTATGAAAAATTGATCCCTACAAGTAAAGCCAAAAGCTTTTACTGCGTGTTCATATACGTTGCCCTACTACCCAAAGAAACACATACAGCATGATTTATTCGCAAATCGCATTTCTATTGTTAAGCGATTGTTTAAGAGTTTCATATTTGTGCTGAACATCGAGACGATCTTGCTGTAACTTTTCAATGGTTACGATTTTATGAAAACCTTGATGGTTTCTATAGCGGTTAAAGTCTCTTAGATTCAAGATCACAAAATCATAGTATTTCAGCTCGAGTACAGTTGCAGCACAGGCCTTTTGTTGAATGGTCGTTTGAGCTACAAGATGACCTGATTGATCGATGAGTTTTTCTTCAAGCTGATGTTCTGCAACTTGCGCCCAATACGCATCTTGGAGTAGCTGTTGATGCTGCTGTTCAAACTGAGCATCATCCATCGCATAGCTATAACTAGATAAATACAAGCTCGCAGCCAACAAGAGCACAGTTGACTTAAATCTCCTAGGTACAGCTATATGTACACCTGATACGTATGCGCTTGTCTGCATAATTCACCTTTATATTTTTTAATGCTCAAAATAAAAGCCGGATAACCGGCTTTTAAATCTTTGATAAAATTAATAGCAATTAACGACGTGACATAAATGCTAGACGTTCAAGCAATTGCACATCTTGTTCGTTCTTAATCAAGGCACCATAAAGCGGTGGAATTGATTTTGATTTATCTGTATTGCGTAAAATATCTTCTGGCATATCATCAGCCATCAGCAAACTCAACCAATCAATCAACTCAGAAGTTGAAGGCGGTTTCTTTAAACCCGGAACTTGACGTAATTTAAAGAAAATTTGCAGTGCTTCAGAAACCAAGGTATTTGAAATATTTTCAAAATGCACATCGATGATTTCACGCATGGTTGCTTCATCAGGGAATTCAATATAATGGAAGAAACAACGACGCAAAAAGGCATCTGGAAGTTCTTTTTCATTATTTGAAGTAATGATCACGATTGGACGTTGTGTTGCCGTAATCGTTTCACCTGTCTCGTACACAAAGAATGACATTTTATCGAGTTCGTGTAGCAAATCATTAGGGAATTCGATATCTGCTTTATCAATTTCGTCAATTAGAAGTACACAACGTTCTTCACTGGTAAACGCTTCCCAAAGTTTACCCGGCTTAATATAGTTTTTGATGTCATAAACACGGTCATCGCCCAACTGACTATCACGCAGACGAGATACGGCGTCGTACTCGTACAAACCTTGTTGAGCCTTGGTCGTCGATTTGATATGCCACGTAATGAGCTTAAGGCCTAAACTTTCAGCCACTTGTTCGGCTAAAAGTGTTTTACCTGTCCCCGGCTCACCTTTAACCAAAAGTGGCTTTTGCAATGAACGTGCAGCTTTTACTGCAAGTTTTAAGCTATCGGTCGCAATATATTGATCTGTACCAGTAAATTGTTGAGTTTCAACAGACATGACATAACCTTATTTTTTTATTTAAAGCGGTGAAATTTTCTTGTTTACAACGTGCTGTGGTTTCGCTGCATTGTATTTGGTCCAAAAATAACCGAGGACTAAACCAATACCCACCACAAAGAGAATCAGCGATAGATTCAACCAAACCAATGGCTGATCTTTTGTTAATACACCAAAAATCAAACCAAAAATCGCAGGTGCGATGGCTGCATTTGAACCTTCAGAAACGGTTGGTGTTAATAAAATAGCAAATACGATAAGCCAACCAATGGCACCGATCGTTTTGGGTAAGCGCTTCATCAGCCCATACCAACACAACAAAGCAATTACAGCCCCACCTAGGTAAACCGTAATTGCAATACTGCTTTCAGGAATTGAGTCCAATACCGATACTACACCATTCATTTTCACAACTCCTGAATTAACTTAAGCGCCGCGCAAGCCTTCTGGCTCAACTGCATTTGGGTCAATTAAACCTTCTGGAGGCATTTGAATAAAGAACCCTTTTGTTTCAATTGAATCTAGTACATGCAATACGTTCACACGTGCAAGTTTGCGTGATTCACTGAGTTCTAGATCCATGACAAATGTGGCACGACCAAATGCTGTACGTAAAGCATCAGGCATTACTGCAAGCGGATCAGTCGCTTCAGTTTCGTTTTCATTAACTTCAGGACGGGCAATATAAAGATACATTTCATCTTTTTTGCTCGATTTGTAGATAGAACAGTACATAATTGAATCAATACTCATTAAACGCAAGGCAAAGGATACATCAAAAAAAAGACTGATACATTAGTGTTTATTAACGCATCAGTCGTGAATTTGTATAAGTGATAGTTCTTTAATCAATCAGAACTTATTCCAACACTTTCATTTGACCAGAAAGATAACTTTCATCGGCATGCAGCACTTCAATTAAAGGCTTCGTCAGCAAATCATAGCGCCAGCCCAATAGATAGCTCGGTAAATCCTGTTCATCATTATGAAATACCACATGCTGATACAAGGCATTTAACCATTTTTTGCGCATTAAAACTTCTTTAGGCACAGAGGTTTCTTGTACTGCACGGTGAATAACGGTATCGACGCGCGAACCAATATCCTGAGACGAATGACGAATTGGACGTGCCATACGCAGCGGCCATTCAGCTTGCTCAGGTAAAAACTTCAACAAATCTAAAATAATTTTACCATGCTCACGCACAATGTTCGGACGAATGTCTTTTACGGCACTCAATTGAAAATTATTTTTTGGATTTTTTTCAACCATATCAATGATAGTTGAGTTTTTAAGAATAAAGCTACGTGGCTGATTTAAGGCTTTCACCATTTGCTCACGCCAAACGGCCAATTGCTGAATTTGCATGAGCTGTCGACGTGAATGTCGATAATTACCAATATCGTGATACAACATATGGATCGGCGTTTCAGTGCCAATTTCATAAGTTAAATTTTTGCAGTCCTCAAGCACACAATTTAATAAACTTTTCGCAGCCAATTCATTCTGAATCGTATGGCTTAAATTCATTAAATAATGTACATCATTCGCTGCATAGTTCAATTGCTCGGCACTGAGTGGACGAGCCAACCAATCTGAACGTGTCTGATCTTTATCTATATCTACATCGAGCATAGTTTTTAAGGCATTTTGATAGCTGACTTGTAAGCCATGCCCTAAAAATGACATCCCAACTTGTGTATCAAAGACATTTTCTAAAGACTTATGCTGTGCATAGTGATAAATCAGGTCGATATCTTCACTACAAGCATGAAAAATGTTTTGCTGAGCCGCAAATAATTTTTGCCAGAATTGGCTTAAATCGAGGGTTGTACCATCAAGTAAATACACCTGATTTTGTACATTAATTTGGAAAAGTCCAAGTTTGGGCCACAGGGTATCTACTTTTATAAACTCGGTGTCGAGTCCGTAAATCGAGCTTTGGTCCATAAGATTTAAAACAGAATTTAAATCTGGCTGATTTTGAATGAATTGATACATAAGTTGCTGAGTCTAATTTTAGATGCTCTATGAGCTTATATTAACTGATATATATTATTTATCTATAAGGAAAAACGTTATTTTAGTGACTTATTTCCTTTAATTGGCTTTTTTATTCATTGTAAACAAAAACTTTAATCGTTATTAAGTATAAATAATTAGGTGAAAATTATACAAAGCGAAACGAGTTTCGCTCTATAGTTACTTCATTCGCATTCGGTTATGCACGGCCTGACTTAAGGTATGACTATCCACATATTCAAGCTCACCACCCTGTGGTACTCCCTGTGCAATACGGGTCATTTGTATTGGTAAATGTTTAGTCGCTTCAACCAAATAATGTGCTGTCGCTTGACCTTCAACTGTTGCATTGGTCGCCAAGATCACTTCCTGCACTTTACCATCACTTAGTCGTTGAATTAAATATGGGATACCAATTTCGTCGGGGCCAATACCGTCGAGTGGCGACAAATGCCCACCCAATACATGATATTTCCCTCTAAAACTGCCACTTTGCTCGATTGCCATGACATCTGCAGGAGATTCAACCACACAAAGCAGTTGATCATCACGCTCTGAAGAGACGCAAATGTTGCATACTTCATCTTCAGTCAATGAATGGCAAATGGAACATTCATGAATATAGTTGGTTGCTTCAGTCAAGGCATGTGCCAGACCAACAGCACCCTCCCTATTTTTCATGATTAAGTGCAGTGCCATACGTTGAGCCGACTTAGGCCCAACGCTTGGCAAAATACGCAATGCCTGTACAAGTTGATCAAAACGATCACTAAACATTCAACGTATTCCTTAGAATAAACCTGAAAGGCCAGGTGGAAGCCCCATACCCGAGTTTGCAGATTTCAGTTTTTCTTCTGAAATCGCTTCAGCTTGACGTGAAGCATCATTCATTGCTGCTGCAATTAAGTCTTCAATCATATCTGCATCATCTTGAAGTAGTTCAGGATTGATTTCGATACGTTTCACTACATGACGTGCAGTCATAGTAACTTTAACCAGACCACCACCTGCTTCAGCGTGAACTTCAACTTGTGCAAGCTCTTCCTTGGCTTTTTTAATGTTGCTCTCAACTTCTTTTTGCATGCGTTGAGCTTGCTGCATGAGCATATTAATGTTCATAAAAATCTCCGAACAAAACTGATGAATTCACTTTAGATAAGATCTAAACCGCGTGAAAGATCGCGAATAATATCATTAATATCTTCTAAACCAACAGATACGCGAATTAAACCTTCGCTAATCCCTGCTGCTTTTTTCGCTTCTGCAGACATTCTGCCATGAGAAGTCGTTGCAGGATGGGTAATTGTTGATTTTACATCACCCAAGTTACTTGTAATAGAAAGGAACTTGGTATTATCAATCACGGTCCAAGCACCTTCACGTTCGCCTTTGGCAACAAACGACACAACTCCGCCAAAGCCTTTTTGTTGCTTTTTCGCCAACTCATGACCTTCGTGATTTGGAAGTCCAGCATAGTACACTTTTTCAACTTTCGGGTGTGCATCCAACCATTCAGCTAAAGTCTGAGCACTTGCACAGTGAGCTTTCATACGTAAGCTTAAAGTTTCTAGGCCTTTCAGGAAGATCCATGCATTGAATGGACTCATCGAGTTACCCAGTGTACGAATAACACCTGTAATCTCTTCCATCAATTTTGCACTACCTACAACAGCACCACCGAGCGCACGACCTTGACCATCAATATATTTTGTTGATGAGTAGATCACGAGGTCCGCACCAAATTTAATCGGTTGCTGCAACACTGGTGTACAGAAAGTATTATCGACTGCAAATAATGCCCCATGCGCATGTGCAATATCGGCAATTGCTTGTAAATCACCTACTTGAGCTAATGGGTTTGACGGTGTCTCAATAAACAATAGGCGTGTAGTTGGACGAATCGCTTGTTTCCAAGCATCTAAATCTTCCAAATCAACAAAAGTCACGTCAACGCCAAATTTGATGACATATTTTTCAAACAGAGAAATGATCGAACCAAAGACCGCACGAGAACACACCACATGATCGCCAGCTTTCAAATATGCCAAAGTGATCGCGTGTACGCCTGCCATACCCGAACTTGTCGCAACTGCGGCTTCAGCACCATCCAAAACAGCTAAACGTTTTTCGAACGCTTGTACAGTTGGATTGGTATAACGTGAATAGGTATTGCCTTCAATTTGACCTGAAAATTTTGCTGCGGCATCTGCTGCACTTTCACAAACAAATGATGAAGTCAGGAAAATTGGCTCGCTATGTTCACCCTCAAAAGTACGAGTATGACCTGTACGAATCGCTAAAGTCTCTAATTGGTATTCGATGTCGTCTTGTTGGCTCATCTGTATTACTCAGTCGCGAAGAACTGCCTTTGTGAAGAATTGCCAATATTTTGAGCGTCTAAGCTATTTAAGGTCAAGGTAAAATACGAAATTATCGCTTAGACTTCGACCAATCCTACAAGGACTTAGGCAATTGACAGTTATGCACCCTTTCAAACAGAAATTTCTAGCGCAGCAAAAGAAAATTAAACACCTGTCTACACGTGTGTTTAATGCAAAATCGCTGGTCCTTTCTCAATCAACACCCTATGAAGTAATTACTGAATATAAACATGCAAAAGTTCGGTATTACGCTTCGCCTGATCGTAAATACAAAGAACCCTTAGTATTTGTTGCTCCACTAGCCATCAATATGGCGATTTATGATTTGTATCCATATCGCTCATTGGTGAAACATTTTCAACACAGTGGCTTTGATGTCTATTTGTTGGAATGGGGAAAATTAAACTATCAAGATCGATTCTTAAATTTTCTATCGTTTATTGATGATGTGATTCCACATTGTATTGATCAAATTTGTGAGCATGCAGATAGTCGATACATCTCGCTACACGGTTGGAGTATGGCTGGAGTCTTTGTCACGCTGTATACCGCATTACATCAACCTGAACATGTTAAAAATCTAATGGTGATGGGCGCACCGATTGATAGCTATGCCTCAGGTCGTATCGGAAAGTTATTTCAAAAAACCAGTCGCTTGCTTTCACGTAGTAAGAATTTACAAGATACGGTCTACACTGGGAAAATTCCTAAACATTTTATCCATACACCGGGCGTACTCAATGCGATTGGATTTAAAATCGTCGATCCAATGGGTTGGTTCAAAAGCCAAAAACAATTTCTTTCCAACTTAGATAATCTGCATGATCTGTATGAACATGCAACCATGGGCGATTTTCTCAATCACATGATTGACTATCCTGGTGGCATTAACCAAGACATGGTATTCAATGTTTGGCTGCAAAATCCGCTTAAAAACGGCATTATTCAATTGAAAGATAAAGTTATTCAATTAAAAAATATCCACTGTTCATTGTTAATTGGCGCGGGTTCTACCGATCAAATCGTTACGGCAGATGCAGCAAGTCCTTTAGGCGAATTGACAAGTAGTCAAGATGTCACGTTTACTCTCATTCCCGGTGGTCACCTCGGCCTGATGTCGAGTCAAAAAAGTGCCAATCAATTTTGGCCAACTTTGACCCAGTGGCTTACACAAAGATCCAGTTTATTGAAATAAAAATTTAGAGGGTAAAGATGATTCAGTCAGTTGCATTTATCGGATTGGGCGCAATGGGTTACCGTATGGCAGCGCACCTACCAAAACAGTTCGACACGGTTTATGTCTGGAATCGAAACTTTACCAAGGCAGAACAACATGCTGCTGAATTTGGTACGCAAGCGGTTGCTTTAGAGCAAGCAATACAAGCGGACATTATTTTTTCCTGCCTACCCATCAGCCAAGATGTTGAAAATTTAATTGCGAGTGTAACGCTGAAATCAGGCTCGATTTGGGTCGACTGTACCAGCGGTGTACCCGAATCTGCAAAAAAACTCGCTGCTGCCTTAAAGCAGCAAAATATTGCATTCTTAGATGCCCCTGTGAGTGGACAAACCATTGGCGCTGAAACGGGAACATTAACCGTCATGATTGGTGGTGACAAAGTAGCCTTTGAACGTGCATTACCTGCGATCCAAACATTTGGCAAACTGATTAAACATGTGGGTGAACCGAGTGCGGGTTTTGCCGTCAAAGCTGTAAACAACATGTTAATGGCTGTAAATCTTTGTGCAGTTGCTGAAGGATTCACCACCTTAAAAGCGCATGGCGTGGACTTACATGAAGCACTCGATTGTATTAATGCGTCGAGCGGTAAAAGTAATGTGACTGAAACAGTTTTACCGCAGCGCGTACTGAATCGTAGCTTCCCATTAACCTTTGCACTTCCATTACTTGCAAAAGATACGGGAATTGCTGTTGATCTGGTGCGACAAGCAAAACTTTCAGCACCGGTGCTCTCTTTGACGCAAAATTTAATCCAAGCAGCAAGCGATCAAGCTGAAGAAAACAGTGATTTTTCAAGCGCTATGATTATGTATGAAAAATGGAGTAAAATTACAATTGAGTAATAACTCGCCATTGAATAACGATAAATAACCATCATATTGTACTCTAGTGTCATAACACACATTGTTACAAATGACAGAGGAAACTCGCATGAACAAATTTACCCTCGCAACTTTGCTAGGTGCTGTAACTTTAATCGGGGCTTCTACTGCTGTTTTAGCATCTGAGCAAGAATGCCAAAAGTTGAAAAATGACCATGATGTGATTTATGCATCGAAAGGTTTCTGCTTTAAAGATCCTGACGCTAAAGCGAAGTTTGGCAATGACAATTGCTACACAACTAAGCCTAAATTTTCAGAAAAAGAGCAACAACGACTTGACGCGATCAAAGATCGTCAGAAAGAATTGAACTGTAAATAATTACGATTCAATTCGCTCAAGGAATTTAGCAATGACTTATGATGATCAAAATATTTTTGCTCGGATTTTACGCGGAGAACTTCCTGCGTTTAAAGTCTATGAAGATGATCAAGTACTCGCTTTTATGGATGTCATGCCACAGGCCGAAGGTCATACGCTCGTAATTCCTAAAACCCCTGCTATTACGCTGCTTGATTTAGATCCAGAAGCGGCTGCTTATACCATTCAGGTAGCTCAAAAAGTTGCAAAAGCAATGGAAAAAGCCTTAGACGTGAAAGGTATCGTATTGATGCAGTTGTCTGGCGCTGCTGCGGGTCAAACTGTTCCGCATGTGCATTTCCACCTAATTCCGACTTCAGTGCATGAATTAGGTAAACATGCCGCACAAATGGGCGACATGGAAAAAATTAAAGCTATTGGCGAAAAAATCAAAGCAGCACTTTAAGTCCAATTGAGTTTAAAGTGATGATCAATGGAGCTTCGGCTCCATTTTTTTATGTTTAGAATATTGTGCCAAGTCATTTTAACTGCAAAATTTAATATTTAAAAATAACTATAAATATTTAATAAATATCAATCTTTATAAATAAAAATACAATTTAAACCAAAAATCACCTTTCACCGTTTTGAAATATTTCCTTAATAGAACTGTCTTATTTGTAATGAATACTTAGCGCCATTAGATAGCGAAATTACTTCTAGCCAAGCTACTGATAAAACATATTGATATGACTGGAAAAGTCTTCTGGAGCTTCAAATGAAAAAAAATCTATGTGCATTAGCAATCGGGGCAACAATTCTTACACCAATGATGGCATCTGCTGCAGATGTAAAAATTTATGGCCGTGCACATGTCTCTCTTGACTATCTAGATGATGGTAAAGATTACAACGAAGTTGGTCTTTCTTCTAACGCTTCACGCTTAGGCTTCAAAGTAGATCAAAAAATTAATGATGACCTCAACGTATTCGCTCAAATTGAGCAAGAAGTAAACTTTGCAAGCGGTAGCCAAGACAGCAAAGGTGTAGATTTTTCAACACGTGACACATTCGTGGGTTTAAAAAGTTCAACTTATGGTCAAGCACGTGTAGGTCGTTTTGACAGCCCATTTAAAGTCGCACGTAGCCCTGTGAACTTCTTCGGTGACATGGTTGGTGACGTTCGTAACGTAACACGTGTAGGCAACTTAAAATTTGATGAACGTAATGAAAACACCATTGAATATAAATCGCCAAAATTTGGCGGTGGTTTCAATGTATTGGCTGCAATGTCAATGCATTCAGGTACACAAATTGACCGTGAAGCAGATGGCGAAGGCAAAGATGATAACAAAGCCTATGATCTTGCTCTAACTTATAAAGAAGGCCCTATTGATTTTGCAGCAGCTTACGAAAAGTATGATGAAAATGCAGCAAACGCAGCTGGTGGTGCAAGTCGTGATGCATTGCGTATTGCTGGTGCATATAAGTTAACTGAAGAATTTAACTTGGGTGCGTTATACCAAATTGCCAAACACGACAACAATACAGCCAACCCAGATGCGCAAGTTTTCGGTGTAGCTGGCGAATATAAAGTAACGCCTAAAACCTCAGTACGCGGTGAATACTTCTACCGTGACGTAGATGCTGATGATGCCAATGCAAGCTTGATCGGTGTGGGTGTAGAACATAAGTTGGATAGCACATTACGCGTATACAGCAACTTAGCAACTGTGCTTAACGACAAAAACTCTAAACTCAATCCTTGGAAAGAAGGTCGTAGCTTCGGTAACGGTATCTCAGGTATCGGTGATGAAAATGCAACTGCACTTTCTCTTGGTCTACGTTACGACTTCTAAGCTGCAATATCTCCCCCAAAAGACATACTCCGGTATGTCTTTTTTACTCTTAAATTCAAAAAAGAAGAGCAACAAAGATTAAATTATTAGAGAGAAGCAAGTTGAGTTCGCATTTTGCTTCCGACCGGTCAAAGTTGCATCATGAACTATACTCATCTCACTCAAGAACAAAGATATCAAATATACAACTCGTTATGCAGAGGTTTTTCTAAGGCTGTACTAGCTCAAATCTGATCTGACGGTTACCAATTGCTTAAGGCTGTACCGCTTAGTAACCACCTTCTGTTTTCATCACTTGGGTATCTGTTTTATACTTCGATAAAAGCTCACGTAACGAATTCATGAGCACACTGGTGTCGACACCCACGGCAACAAATTCTGTGCCTAACTCGATATACTTCTGAGTCACATCATGCTGTGTCGACAAAATACCTGCTGCTTTACCCGCCTTACGTATACGCTGAATTGCATCAATCACGGTTTTTTGTACTTCAGGATGGTTCGAATTCCCCTGATAACCCATCGTCGCCGACAAATCCACCGCACCAATAAATACCCCATCGATGCCATCAATTTTCAGTATTTCATCTAAGTTTTTAATCCCCTCAACCGACTCAATCTGAATCAGTAAACAGATATTTTCATGTGCAGTTGCATAGTAGTCAGGAATACTGTTCCAACGTGTTGCACGTGCTAATGCTGCACCTACTCCACGAATACCTTCAGGTGGATAACGTACTGCCTTAACCATAAGTTGAGCTTGTTCAACAGTTTCAACCATAGGAATCAGCAAGGTTTGCGCACCGATATCCAACAATTGTTTAATCAGTTGCACACTACCAATTGGAGGTCGAACTACGGCTTGCGAAGGATATGCTGCAATACTTTGCAATTGCGACAATGTCGTCCGTAAGTCACTTGGTGCATGCTCGCCATCAATTAGCAACCAGTCATAACCTGCATTTGCAGCTATTTCAGTCCCATAAGCATCGGCTAATCCGACCCATAAACCAATCTGCTGTTCGGTTTTTAATTTTTTCTTGAAATGATTGGTGTAATCCATCGCTGCTGTCTCATGCTTAAACTATGATTAACTACAATTAATTAAACGCCTTTTGGCAAAAACTACCAATAGCATTTATCTATCTTATGATTTTATATAACTCTAATTCGCACTTCATACAGCTTAAATCTGTTAATTTTTAGCCATTGAGTACAGCATATACGACTAAGATCTATCCTTGGAAAATTTTCTCCTTAGACCATTCGGCCGTTTATCCGCTAAACTACAGCAAACTATATCTGGAGATATTCGATGGATCTGTTAAACGTATCAAAACAACGCTATACCACAAAAGCTTATGATCCTGCTAAAAAAATTCCACAGGAACAATTTGAGCGTTTATTACAAATACTCCGTTTAGCACCATCTTCTATTAATATTCAGCCTTGGCATTTTTTTATTGCAGATAATGATGCAGCCAAACAACGCATTGCTAAAGCCTTAGTAGGAAAATATGCCTACAATGCCCCAAAAGTTTTAGATTCATCACATACGATTTTATTCTGTACTAAAGCAGACATCACTGCAGAGCATTTAGATAATCTTTTAAATCAGGATGATCGTAGTGGTCGCTTTAAAGATGACAAAGCCAAACAAGGTCAAAAAGACAGCCGTACAGGTTATGTCGATTATTATCGTAATGTAAAAGGTGATATTCAACGTTGGGCTGAAAACCAAATATTTATTGCTTTAGGTCAAATGCTTTTGGCAGCAGGCATTGAAGGTGTGGATGCAACTCCGATTGGTGGATTTGACGAAGCGATCATCTCTGAAGAATTGGGCTTAGTTGAACAAAACTTGATTCCTTCTGTACTGATGACTTTAGGCTATCGCAGTGAAAATGATTTCAATGCGAAATTACCTAAATCACGTCTAAATGCTGAAGAAATTTTTACACATCTTTAAGCTTTCCATAAAACCGACGAAAGGGGCAATTTTGCCTCTTTTTTGTCATTTCGGGACTTATTATTTAAACAATTATCGAGTATATTCTGCTCAAAATATACTCAGGTCTCTCCCTATGCCTACAGCTATAAAATTACCCATGAAATTTCATTGCGAAGCGTGCAATACGGTTTATTTACAAAAATATGCGGGCGATATGCTCCATAGCTATCCAAACTGCCCAAACTGTAAACAACCGGGTCAGTTACAAGGCACGATTGAAACTCAAGATTTCCTAAAACACCCCGTTGCAGTGGGTAAATGTTATTTTGAAAACACCTTACAACGTTTTCAACAACTCACACGTTAACTAAGCATCTAAAACTAAAAGCCCTCAAATCGAGGGCTTTTTTAATAACGACATATTTAGCAACAATGTGAAAATATAATATTTATAAATTGGTCTGAACTTTGCTGAATAATTTGAATCAGAACAACAAATCAAGCAGAGGTGGGACATGTCATATTTACTACAAATGCCGATGAAGTTTGAATGCGGTCATTGCCATCAAATGTATCTGCATACTTATCAATATACTGATCATCACTGCCCTGAGTGTCCAACCTGTCGAGATCAAGGACTGCTCATGGGCGTGGCTGAGTGGGATGATTTGCTACAACACCCGATCGTTTTTGCTAAAAATTATCTTAGACAGACATGGCATATGCTAAGCAAACCACACTCATGATCCCTGCAATCAAACCAAATACGGTTGCGACTCTCAATTTTTCTTTAAAGATGATGAGGCCCGCAACCACACCTAAAACCACGACCAAAATATTCATTCCAGCAAACACGATTGCAGGTGTGTCTTTAAGCAACATGTGGGCTTTCACATACAGTGCGATATTAGCAAAGTTTAAGAGACCTAAGCCCAATCCAGCGAGGATATTTTTGGTCTGCCCCAAACTGCCGTGTTGTACGATGTTATAAATACTCGAAAGTATAAATGCACAAATAAACACCAGATTTAAAGTCACTGCAAACTGCATGCCCAAACCTGAAGCAAATTTTAATAACACATCAATCAGTGCATAGCCTGCCCAAACGCTCAATAAAAATAAAATCCCCTGCTTTCCATCAATGCTTCCCTTACGCTGTGAAAATAAAATCAGCAACACCGCTAGTACACCAAGTGCAATACCAATGAGCTTAATGGCATTAAAATATTCACTGAAAATAAAATATGCTGCGCTAAGAGAAAGCACAACAGATAAACGCTGAGCCAATTCCGTCTTTAAAATACCCGCAGTTTGCAGTGAACGTGCTAAGCAATAAAAAATCGTCGGCAGTAATACACCCAAAGCCGCAATTAAAACCCACGGTGTTTTATTGATCGATATATGAGCTAGATCCGGCTTAAACCATAGAAAACATAAAATACTCGCAGATGCATAATTCCATGTGATCATTTGTGCAGGGTTAAAACCCCGATCACGACAGAGTTTTAGAATTACTGAAACGAGAACACTGCAAATCGCGGCAGCAAAGATCAATTCCATGACACGCTCTTATTCTTGAGTTGTATTTAAAGCAATTTTTCTAAGTTCAAATCAAAGAAAAGCCCACTTAATTGTGGGCTTTTCTTCAAAAATAATCTATCTCAAGACAAATTATTTATAGTGACTCACCATTTTCTCTAAAGAAATTGGACGAATCTTGTCAGCATTACCCGCTGTACCAAATGCTTCATAACGATCGATACAAATTTGTTTCATTGCATCAACAGTTGCAGAGAAGAATTTACGTGGGTCAAATTCAGCTGGTTTCTCAGCCATCATACGGCGCATAGCACCTGTAGATGCAAGACGTAAGTCAGTATCGATGTTAATTTTACGAACACCGTGTTTGATTGCGTCTACAAGTTGCTCTACTGGAACACCGTAAGTTTCGCCGATGTTACCACCGAATTCATTAATTACAGCCAACCATTCTTGTGGCACAGAGCTTGAACCGTGCATTACAAGATGCGTATTTGGTAACGCAGCGTGAATTTCTTTAATACGGTCAATCGCTAAGATGTCACCTGTAGGTGGACGAGTAAATTTGTACGCACCGTGTGAAGTACCCACTGCAATTGCAAGTGCGTCAACATTGGTATCTGCTACAAATGAACGCGCTTCTTCAACTGAAGTTAAAAGCTGAGAATGGTCAAGTACGCCTTCAGCGCCTACACCATCTTCTTCACCAGCCATACCAGTTTCAAGGCTACCTAAACAACCGATTTCGCCTTCTACTGAAACGCCACACGCATGTGCCATTTGAACAGTACGACGAGTCACGTCTACGTTGTATTCGTATGAAGTTGGTGTTTTACCGTCTTCACCTAATGAACCGTCCATCATCACTGATGAGAAGCCAAGTTGAATAGAACGTTGACATACATCAGGGCTAGTACCATGGTCTTGGTGCATAACCACAGGAATATGTGGCCATTCTTCGATTGCTGCCAAAATCAAATGACGCAAGAACGGAGCGCCTGCATACTTACGTGCACCTGCAGATGCTTGTACGATTACAGGTGAATTTGTTGCATCTGCTGCAAGCATAATTGCACGCATTTGTTCTAAGTTGTTTACGTTGAATGCTGGTACGCCGTAAGCATGTTCGCCGGCGTGATCCAAGAGCTGGCGCAATGAAATAAGAGCCATAATATCCTCCCAGGTAATGCCGCATATTCTACATGCTCAATCATTTCAATTCAGCAACAAATAACACTATTTAAAAAAAAATCCCTGCATTTGCAGGGACTTTTTAAATAAAGACAACAATCTTAGTGAGCTGCTGCTGCTGAAGCGGCTGTTTCAGCGTCAGCTGTTGCTTCGTCTGCAGGTGCATTTGCAATTTCAGCAGGAACATCTTGGTTCTTTTCATCCAATACTGGCTTATCAAGTTCATCAATGGCTTTTTGTTGTTCTGGCGTTGTTTGAGCATTATCTACGGCAACAGCAGATGCTTCTGATTCCGTTGGTGCAGACTCTTTTTTAGCACAAGCTGTCAAAGTTAATGGTGCGATTAAAAGTACAGCAAGTGCAAGTTTTAAGTTCATCGTTGTTTCCTACTACTGCGAATTAGGTGTTGCGATGAATTTTATTGCAGAAATATTGCACTTTGATGACGGCAAAATGAATAGACCATAAAAAAAGGCTGACCGAAGCCAACCTTTTTTAATACTGTATTATCTTATTGATAATGCTTCATTAAGCACGTTCGATAAGCGCTGCTACAGCAGGAAGAGTTTTACCTTCAACGAATTCAAGGAAAGCACCACCACCAGTCGAGATGTAACCAATATTGTCTGCAACTTCATATTTATCAATTGCAGCAAGCGTGTCACCACCACCCGCGATCGAGAAGCCTTCAGATTCTGCAATCGCTAAAGACAATGCTTTGGTGCCTTCGCCGAATTGATCAACTTCAAACACACCTACTGGACCATTCCATAGAATAGTTTTTGACGTTTTCAAAATCTCAGCAAATGCTTTTGCAGTTTCAGGGCCTACATCCAAAATCATGTCGTTGTCTGTTACATCTTCAACTTTTTTCACGACAGCTTTTGCAGCAGCTAATGAACCAAGGAAGTCAGCAAAATCAATTTCAGCAGCATCAGCAACAACCACATCTGTTGGAAGTGGTACAGATACTTTTGCAGCAATCGCTTTTGCTGTATCGATCAAGTCATTTTCACAAAGTGATTTACCAACATTGAAGCCTGCAGCAGCTAAGAATGTATTAGCAATACCACCACCCACGATCAATTGATCACAGATGTCAGATAGTGAAGTTAACACATCTAATTTAGTCGAAACTTTTGAGCCTGCAACAATCGCAACCATTGGTTTTGCAGGAGTTTTAAGTGCACGACCTAGCGCATCAAGCTCAGCAGCAAGTAAAGGACCTGCAGCAGCGACTTTTGCACAACGTGCTACGCCTTCAGTCGATGCTTCTGCACGGTGAGCCGTACCAAATGCATCCATAACGTAAACATCACAAAGTGCTGCATATTTAGCTGATAATTCAGGATTGTTTTTCTTTTCACCTACGTTGAAACGGCAGTTTTCAAGTAAAACCACTTGACCTGGCGCAACGTCAACACCGTCCAAATAGTCAGTGATCAGTTGAACGTCTTGACCCAAAGCTTCTGTTAAATAAGCGGCTACAGGTGCTAGAGACTGTTCTGCTTTAGGCTCACCTTCAACAGGACGACCTAAGTGTGAATACACCATTACAGCAGCACCTTTTTCTACAGCTGCTTTAATTGTTGGCAACGCCGCACGTAAACGTGCATCGCTTGTAATCACGCCATTTTTAACTGGTACGTTAAGATCTTCACGGATCAGAACACGTTTACCCGCCAAATCTAGGTCAGTCATACGCTGAAAGTTCATGCATTACTCTCTTTTATTGATATCAAAACGCGACGATTTTAAATGATTATGCAGAAAAACGTTAGCTTCTTTTGCAGAAAAGCTATGTAGAGCCAAAGTTTTGTTATGATAGCGAAAAGCCTTATAAAGATTCAGCGCTTATGTCGATTCATCCAGACCCAAATATTAATCGTTTAAATGTTTTAGGCGAACCCTTGGCAAGCTGTTGTTTTGATCCGATTACCGGATATTTTAGAAATGGCTTTTGCCATACAGCAACAATAGACCTTGGTCAGCATACGATGTGTGCACAAATGACATCTGAATTTTTAAACTTTTCCCAAAAAGTTGGCAATGACCTAATCACACCCTTACCCGAAGTTGGTTTTCCAGGACTACAACCTGGTGACTTCTGGTGTATCTGTGTGACTCGCTGGGTGGAAGCGTATCAAGAAGGATTTGCCCCACCTATTAAAATACAAGCGTGTCACCAAGCGGCGCTGTCTTATGTACCGCTTGATGTACTTATGGAATATGCAGTGTAATGAGTACTCCCAAAATCATTTTGGCTTCTAGCAGCCAAACCCGTAAAGACCTGATGGACCGTTTACGGATTGATTACCACTCAATCGTACCAGATATAGACGAAACACCTCGCGGTGAGAACCACGCCGATGAGTTAGCAAAGCGACTGGCATTTGAAAAAGCTTCTGCGATTGCAAACCAACACCCAGACGCAATTGTGATTGGTTCTGACCAAGTCGCATGGCGCGAAGGCGCACCAGATATTTTTATTGGTAAACCGCTTTGCGATGAAAAAGCCGTTAAGCAGCTTCAAGCCAATTCAGACAAAATCGTTTATTTCAGTACTGCACTCAGTGTCCAACAAAAATCGATAGGTTTTGAACAAACCCTTGTCGAGCACTATAAAGTGAAGTTTCGCAAACTTAGCTTGCCTGAAATTGAACGTTATGTTCAGGTTGAACAGCCGCTACACTGCGCTGGCAGTTTTAAGTGTGAAAGTTTAGGGATTAGCTTATTTGAAGAAATGATCGGGCAAGACCAAACCACACTCATGGGTATGCCGATGATTAAACTCTGCAATATTTTGCGTGAGCTTAAGATTTTAGTCCCATAATTTTAAAATTATTATCTGTTACAGCATAATAAACACATCATTAGCTCTTTATGGGCTAATGATTAAAAAGTCACTTACTTATTTATTACAACCAAGAACTGAAAACATGAAAACGTTTAATTTAATTTCATCTAGCCTCATTAGCATTAGCCTTCTATTTTGTTCGACAAACGGTCATACCAATACAGTGAATCAAACTGTGACCAACTCTCAGCAATACAATAAAAACTTAGTCAATGAATGGGTTCAATATAAATTTATCTTTGCTGAATTAGAACAACAAGGCGCTGCAATGCAGGAGCAAATCATTCAACAGCTAGGGACTAAAACCAAAACCGGTGGTAGTAGCACGCCAGAACAACAAATCAATAAACTGGTTGCTCTAGGCAAACAAAAATTTGAAAGCATTCAACCACAAACAGTTGAAGTGAAAAAACTTCTAAAACTACAAACCGAAAATGTTGAAATGATGGCAAAAGTCATGCCGAATCATTTCAAATTAATGTCTGACAAAGAAAATACTAAAATTGACACCAATGCACATTTTGAGCAATTCATGAAATTTTCAGCGACAACGGCTGCTGCCAATAGCTATGATTTGGAAGTTGAAAAATTAGTCATGCAATATCTCAAAGACAATCCTTTAAAATAGTCTCAAGCTAATCGAAATAATTTAATGAAATAGAGCCTTGCTAAAAACAGGAATCTCAAGGGACAATATATCCATTAAAATTGTATGTATTTAGCTATGGCTCATTCTCTTGACATCCTCGGCGGCATAAGCGCTGAACAATTCCTTGCCGAATATTGGCAAAAAAAACCATTATTGGTTCGTAATGCACTCCCTGAAATTGCCCAAATACTTGAACCGAAAGACGTTCTTGAATTGGCTTTAGAAGACAATGTCACTGCACGTCTCATCAAACAAAAAGATCGTGATCCTAACCAATGGACAGTGAAATCTTCTCCACTACTTAAAGCCGATTTTCAAAAAATGCCGAAACTGTGGACTTTATTGGTTCAAGCTGTCGATCATTATTCTTTTGACCTAGCAGAGCTTTGGAAGCAGTTTTCATTTATTCCGCAATGGCGTCGTGATGACATCATGGTGTCATATGCACAAAAAGGTGGCTCTGTCGGGCAACATTTTGATTTTTATGATGTATTCCTCGTACAAGGCTATGGTCACCGCCGTTGGCAATTAGGTCAGATGTGTGATGCCGATACTTCATTTGTCGAAGGTCAACCGCTTCGCTTACTGCCAGAAATGGACGTTCATTTTGATGAAGTGCTTGCTCCCGGCGACTTACTTTATGTACCACCAGGCCTATCACACTATGGCGTAGCTGAAGATGAATGTCTGACGTATTCATTTGGCTTCCGCATGCCAAATGTCACTGAAATGATGGATCGAGTGACAGACAAATTCACAGACAATCCTCTACTTAAAAATCCATTAACTGACATTTTACGTGACCAAATCAGTGCGATTGGCCAAGTGACTGAAAATGAACTTGAGTATTTAAAAGAAAAGTTATTTGAACAATTGCAAAATTCAACCGTACTTGAAGATGCAATCATGAGCTTAATGTCAGAACCTAAATATCCTGACAATATTCCTGAAGCAGAAGAAATCGGCACTGATGATTTAGAGGAAGCTCTAGATCAAGGCTATCAACTCATGTTAGAACCTGCTTCACGCTTACTTTACACAGAGCAAGATGGTGATATTTTGTTTTGGGCAAATGGTGAAGGAATCTGTATCTCAGACGAATTTGCATTGCATTTAAAAACCATTGCCGATGGTCAAAGTCTAGCGCTAGACGAATCTTTATATGATGCTGATATTTTAGAAGATATTGCCATGCTATTAAATGAATCTGTACTCATGCTCGTCCCAACAGAAGCTGAATAAAATCAATAAAAAAGGGAGCGTCACGCTCCCTTTTTATGCTACTGAATAGCATTATTTTCGCTTTCTACGATTTAAAAAATCTTCGACTTGATCGGCTTTTTTCTCCACGATGACGCGATAAACCCATACAATCAATAACACCAATCCAATAAACCAAAGATAGCGCATCACGCTGTATTTAAGGTGAAGACATAGACTAGAATGTGGTGATCGTAGATACCATCGGAATTCAAATATAAAAGCCTAAAAACAAAAGCGAAGCTATGGTGACAAGAAAAAAGGCACATATTTTCAAAGTTTAAGTCATTATTCATCGCAGATTCAAATCCCAAGTGCGACACATTTGTAGTTAGTTGAAAAAGTTAGATGTATTCATAGAATCATTAGACTTTTTCAACTCGCAATTGGAAAGCACACAATGAAGAAATACACCCAACTTTCTCAAGATGAAAGATACAAAATTTATGCTACTTTGAAAAGTAAAAGTTCAATCACTACCCTTGCTCGGGAGCTAGGGCGTTCACGATCAACCATCTACCGTGAATTAAAAAGAAATACTGGGCAACGTGGATATAGGGCTCAACAGGCAGCTAAATTTGCAAGTCAAAGACGGTACCGTCCTTCATCATCAATGACAGCATTTGCCTTCGCGTATATTGATTATTTGATTGGCTTGGACTGGTCACCAGAACAAATTTCAGGTGCTTTAACACAACGCAGTTGGCTGGATGCACCTTCACATGAATGGATTTACCAGTACATTTATCAAGATAAATCAAAAGGCGGTAAACTCCATCTACACTTAAGGCATCAGAAGAAATATCGAAAACGAGGTTACAAAAACACGGATCGTAGGGGTCAAATCATTGATAAAACAAGTATTCATTGCCGAGATGAGGTCATTGATAACGACAACGTTTAGGAGATTTCGAAGGTGACACGGTGATTGGTAAGCATCATAAAGGTGCTTTATTAACTCTCGTTGATCGAAAGAGCCTGTACGTACATATTGTTCATTTAGGGCCAACGAGAGCATCCCCTCAAACGATTACTTATGCATTAGATCGTTTACGAATGAGCCATGCTTATAGCGTGACATTTGATAATGGCAAAGAATTTTCCGAACACAAAAGAATTACTGATACCGGCATAGAGGCGTATTTCGCTGACCCTTACAAGTCTATTCAGCGAGCTAGAAATGAAAATACGAATGGTTTAATCCGTCAATATCTGCCAAAATCATCATCGTTTGATGACGTGTCAAACGAACAAATAGAGCAGATAGAATTTGCACTCAACCATCGTCCTAGAAAAACACTAGGTTGGTATACACCGAGTGAAGTTATGGCTGGTTTTTATACTGTTGCACTTGCTGCTTGAATCCGCCATTTTAAAAAAATTTAAAGTCAAATATCACAATCATGGTTTTTTTTACATACTTTATCCCAGTATTCATAATCTTTTGAATTATTTAGTTTTTTATAATAAAGTCTTAAGTTGTAAATAGCATCAGGGTTCCCATTTATTGCTAATGGTTTTATTATTTCAATAGCTGTATTAATATTAGCTCCCACACCATACCCTTTAAAATATAATGTTGCTAATTGGATCTCCGCTAGAGAATAATTTTGATTTGCCGATAAAGTGTACCACTTGAAAGCCTCCTTAAAATCCTTATTAACCCCTATTCCTTCAAAATACATTTGCCCAATATTAAACTGCGCATCTGGATTACCTAGCAAAGCAGCCTTCTTATAATATTTCAGTGCCTTTTCTAAATCTACATCATAACCATAGCCATAATTATACATCACACCTATTAAATTAAAGGCTGGCGCGAAATTATCATTTTCAATCTCCTTAAAAATTGATGCTGCTTCTGTATAATATCCTTGCTCTAATCGAACTCTTCCTACATTATAAATAGCTGGAATATAATTTTCATTTCCAGCTTCAGCATAATATTTTAATGCAGAATCTAAATTTTTATCGACATAAATTCCATTCTCATAAAAATTCCCAAGCTCATTTTTAGCATAACTACTAATATTATTTACGTTTTCTAAAGTTAATAATTTTTTATATGCTTTTTCATACTTTTTCTTTTCAAGCAGACCTTTATACTCATTCAAAATATTTTTTTCTTGCTGTTCGGATAAAATTAATGGTTCAGATGAGCTTGATGAACAAGAGCTTAAAAAAAATACTATAACTAAAGGTAAAAAATATAATCTAAAGTTCATAACTAATCCGTGAATTCAATATCACTTATTTCTTAATATTTTATAAAAGTCGTTTAAACCTAATAACAGATTAAACTTACAATATTCTAATTAATCAAATTTAAACACGTATAAAATTCGCAATATACTTTTAATAATAAAATAAGGGCTGATAAATCAGCCCTTATTTTCAACTACTTAATCAATTAAGACAATTGAGCAGCAGCAATTTTCTTAGTATCAACATCTTTAGAAGCGTCAGTATAGTCGCTCATTTTGTCGAAGCTTAAGTATTGGTAGATGTCAGCAGACATGCTATCAATTTGAGCTGCGTATTCTTGGTACTCAGCTGGAGTTGGTAATTTACCAAGTACAGCAGCAACAGAAGCAAGCTCAGCAGAAGCTAAGTAAACGTTCGCACCTTGACCTAGACGGTTCGGGAAGTTACGAGTAGAAGTCGATACACAAGTAGTGTTCGGAGCTACACGTGCTTGGTTACCCATACATAATGAACAACCTGGCATTTCTGTACGAGCGCCAGCTTTACCATAGATGTTGTAGAAACCTTCTTCCATCAATTGACGTTCGTCCATACGAGTTGGAGGAGCCAACCATAGACGAGTAGATAAAGAACCACCAGGAACTTTGTCTAGAAGTTTACCAGCCGCACGGAAGTGACCAATGTTAGTCATACATGAACCAACGAATACTTCGTCAATTTTTGTACCAGCAACGTCAGAAAGCAATTTAGCGTCATCTGGGTCGTTCGGGCAGCAAAGAACTGGTTCAGTAATTGTAGAAAGGTCAATTTCATACACTTTAGTGTATTCAGCATCTGGATCTGCTTTGATTAGGCTTGGGTTCGCTAACCATTTCTCCATGTTTTCTACACGGCGCGCCATAGTACGAGCATCGCCATAACCTTCAGAAATCATCCATTTCAACATAGTAATGTTTGATTTAAGGTATTCAGCAACTTTCTCTTCAGAAAGCGTGATAGAACAACCAGCAGCTGAACGTTCAGCAGAAGCGTCAGAAAGTTCGAACGCTTGCTCAACAGTAAGGTCAGTTTCCATTTCTGTAAGGTCGATCTCAAGGATACGGCCAGAGAAGATGTTCTTCTTACCTTTTTTCTCTACAGTTAAGTCGCCTTCTTGGATCGCAACGTAAGGAATCGCATGTACTAGGTCACGTAGAGTGATACCAGGTTGCATTTTACCTTTGAACTTAACAAGAACAGACTCAGGCATGTCTAGTGGCATAACGCCAGTTGCAGCAGCAAACGCTACAAGACCAGAACCCGCTGGGAATGAAATACCGATTGGGAAACGAGTATGCGAGTCACCACCAGTACCAACTGTATCTGGAAGAAGCATACGGTTTAACCAAGAGTGGATAATACCATCACCTGGACGTAGAGAAACACCACCACGGTTCATAATGAAATCAGGAAGCGTGTGCTGCATTTGAACGTCAACTGGTTTTGGATACGCAGCTGTATGACAGAAAGATTGCATAACTAGGTCAGCAGAGAAGCCTAGGCAAGCAAGATCTTTAAGTTCGTCACGAGTCATTGGACCTGTTGTATCTTGAGAACCAACAGTAGTCATCTTAGGTTCACAGTAAGTACCTGGAAGTACACCTTGACCTTCAGGAAGACCACAAGCGCGACCAACCATTTTTTGAGCTTGAGTGAAGCCTTTACCAGTAGCTGCAGGTTGAACTGGAGTACGGAATAAAGTTGAAGGTGCAAGACCAAGAGCTTCACGAGCTTTAGTTGTTAAACCACGACCAACGATAAGGTTGATACGGCCACCAGCACGTACTTCATCTAAAAGAACTGGAGTTTTAAGTTCAGATTCAGCGATTTGAACGCCGTCTTTGAACGCCGTTACTTTAGCAGCAGCGTGGTCGATTTTAAGCGTGATTTCGTCACCCATGTTCATGTTTTGAACATCGATTTCTACTGGCAATGCACCAGCATCTTCCATAGTGTTGAAGAAAATCGGAGCGATTTTAGAACCTAAGCAATAACCACCGTCTTTTTTGTTCGGAATGTGAGCAATTTCGTCACCAAAGAACCAAAGTACAGAGTTAGTTGCTGACTTACGAGAAGAACCAGTACCAACAACGTCACCTACGTAAGCAACTTGGTTGCCTTTCGCGATAAGCTCTTTGATTTGGCTAAGTGGACCAACTTCGCCAGGAACTTCTGGATTGATACCGTCACGTACGTTTTTAAGCATTGCGTTAGCATGTAACGGAATGTCTGGACGGCTCCACGCGTCTTGTGCAGGTGACAAGTCGTCTGTGTTCGTTTCGCCAGTTACTTTGAAAACTGTAAGTTTGATTTCTTCAGGAACGTCTTTACGGCTAGTGAACCATTCAGCATCTGCCCAAGATTGCATAACTGCTTGTGCATTCGCATTGCCCGCTTTTGCTTTATCAGCAACGTCGTGGAACGCATCAAATACAAGAAGAGTTTTCTTAAGTGCGTCAGCAGCTAATTCAGCAAGCTCTGCATCATCAAGAAGTGCAACTAAAGGAGCAACGTTATAACCACCAAGCATAGTACCTAGTAGGTAAACCGCACGTTCTTTAGTTACTAGTGGAGAAGTCGCTTCACCTTTTGCCAAAGCAGCTAAGAAAGCAGCTTTAACGTATGCAGCTTGGTCAACACCCGCTGGAACACGGTTTTCTAGTAAATCAACTAAAAATGCTTCTTCGCCAGCTGGTGGGTTTTTTAATAATTCAACTAATGCAGCTGTTTGAGCATCGTCAAGTGGCTTCGGTGGGACTCCGAGTGCGGCACGTTCTTCAACGTGTTGGCGGTAAGCTTCTAGCACGGTGTTATTCCTCTTTTTTAAAAAATTATTTACGCATTCCTGCTTTAAATAAAGCTACGCAAATAATATGGACTGCTAAATTTTACTAAAATTCCAGTTAAAAGTTAATGCACTACAAGTGTTTCTTCGTGATGCCCGTTATTTTATAAATAAATGATCCTCATATCGTTTATACATTAAGCAAAATCAATACTTAGAACACGCTTTTCTTGCGCATATTAACTTTTGACTAAAATTAACCATCAAAAAACAGGCAACTAAATGTTGCCTGTTTTTATCAGTATTGGATATTCCACCTTAGTGGACAGTGGTTGCAGTGATATATTGCTGAAGTTCCGCTCGATCGCCTGTAAATCTGAGGCACCATTCGTCCTGACATGTGGTTTGATGTTGATTACTTGCAAAGCTGATATCGACCAAATAGCGTTGAGAAAATTCATCTATTTTTTGGCGTAATGTGACTTTATCTCCAATGCTGAGCACGTAGTTCCCACCACCGATAATTGCTACGCCTTGTTCATCTTCTAGGAGTAGATCTGAGTGATGCATATAACCTATAACGTCCATATTCTGCTCCTCTACTGTTTTTTATTCTCCATTTCATTATTCATTAAAAAGATTTGCTTTTCTATATTTATGATTTAGCAAGTTGTCACAATTTGTATTCCGCTCTGCTTAGGCTATTTTAAAATCTTTAAGCATCTCATATTCAAAGTAACCCGAAGATAAATATGCATTCGCAAAATAAGCATGAACTCCATCATATGGCTAAACAACGGATAGTTGCCCTGTTGTAACTACTCACTGCTGAATAGAGCCTTTAGGTTTTGCTTTACGCGCTTTCTCGCATAAAAAACCGTTCCTTAGAACGGTTTATAATCTGGCATTTCGGTATGCGGTGTTGCGATACATTTTTCAGTAAACTCAGCACGAATTTTTTCACGTGCTGTTTCAACATCAGTATTAATCTCAGCTTGCGGCAAGGCATAAACTTCATCAATGATGTTCAGGATAAATCCTTTGGTGGTTTCATCCTCAATTTTGTTGGCATGCTCAACTGCTTTGTCTTTTTCAATTGCATTTTGACGATCTAACATAATCGTACGTGCAGCATTACCTACACTGCGGCAGTAACCCTGCCACTGCTCTTCAGGGGTTAATGGTTTTTTTTCAGCACAGCCGACCAAAGCCACCATAACGGATAAAGCAAATAACTTTTTCATGAACTTCTCCTTACGAGGGGCAATATAAAAGATCGTAATGGATTTGTCATTTAAATTAGTCGCAACCGAACAAACAAAAAAAGCCCTTTCGGGCCTTTTTTATAAGTTTGCATTAACCACAAGTTGCTTGAATAATCTTTTGATTGATTGGATTTACAGTAACAGTTACGCGCTCTACACGATAATCCATTGTCACAGGCTGCCCAGGTTTGACTAGACGGACAATTTGAGCTTGGCTAATCGCCTTGATCTGATCTTCTGTCAATTTTGCTTGACCAATCAGAGTGTTGGCCTTTTCAGGTACACATTGGGTCTGACTACTACGGAATAATGCCCATTCTTCAACCACTTGCCCGTTTGGCAGATGGCAATACCCCACCTGACCATTTGCTTCATCACGAATCTCAAGTTTACCTTTTTGCTCTACACAATATTGGCTGGCTGGATTTGCTATACCAATTTTTTCTGGCATATTTTCAGTTTGCTGTGTTGTGCTACAACCCGCCATAAGTGCTGTCAGTGCAACTAAAATCCATATATTTTTCATCATGTCTATTTCTGAATATAAAAATTTAACTTATCAAGTTTGTGGTAAATAAACGAGTTGTTTATTGCAGTTTTTAGCAAGCACTCTTTTTCTGTGATTGGGTGTGATATCCAAATTGGGCAACAACACATCCATTGTTCAATAATTAGGAAATCCATGAAAGAAGAATAAAGGATTAAGCTGTATTGGGTTATGAAACCCGTTAAAAACCATTGCTGAACGTTGTCGGGGTAACAAACTAGGATAGAGATTCTATTTAATTGCTGGAATCTATAATTTGGAACTGCGTAAAAATGACTTATAAAAGAGGTCTATTAATTGAGTAAGATATAATCTTACTTCAACAAAGTTATACATAAGTTACTAACATGCTTAATATTTCAGCTCAATCTTAGATTTTTTTCGACTTAATGCTATGACCGAGATTTATCGACATCTAAACCAAAATATATTAAGGCCAATGATTTCGACAAGACTGAAGTATCTATTACGCTCACAATATTTAGTTTTGCTGCGCTAAAAAAGCTTGAATCGCCTGCTGTGCAATTTCAGCATCCTGAAAAGACTTTACGCCAGACACGCCCATTGCACCAACCAACTGCCCTTCATACATAATCGGCTCACCGCCTTCCAGCATGCCTGAAAAGGTATCCATGGTCAGAAAGCCCATTTGACCGCCTTTAATAATGTCTTCAAAAAGTTTTGAAGGACGGCGGCTAATCGCAGAACATTTGGCTTTTTCTAAGCATAGGTTTGCTGTCATTGGCGATGCACCATCCATGCGTTTCATCGCTAACAAATTGCCTGTCTCATCCGTAACCGCAATGCTGACATTAAAACCATTTTCGACTGCATAAGCATGTGCTGTGTTTAGTAAAAATTCTGCATCTGCCAAAGTTAAATAATGCTTGGTTTTCATTTAAAAATCCTTCTCTTAAAAAACTGAACTTAAAACAACAAAAAAAGCCCACAGCAGGCTGCGGGCTTTATTCTAAAGCAGAATTTACCAATTTAAATGAAAATTACTTCATTTTGGCAAAAACTTCTTTCGCCATTTCAATGGTAAATGCAATATCTTCATCGCTATGCGCGCTTGAGAAGAAACCTGCTTCAAATGCTGAAGGTGCTAAGTTTACACCGCGCTGTAACATACCGTGGAAGAAAGTACGGAAAGCATCTACATCACATTTCAGAATTGAATCAAAACCGGTGATTTCAGTTTGATCAGTGAAATAAATACCGAACATGCCGCCCACTTGCTGCGTAAAGAACGGAATGCCCGCTTCGTCTGCAGCTGCCTGTAAACCAGCAAGCAAACCTGCCAATTTTTCAGTCAAAGTTTCATAGAAGCCCGGCTGACGCAAATGTTTAAACATCTCAATACCGGCACGCATAGCCAATGGGTTACCAGACAATGTACCTGCTTGATAGACCTTGCCCAGTGGTGCAATGCATTCCATCACTTCGCGTTTACCCCCAAATGCGCCAACTGGCAGGCCAGCACCAATAATTTTACCCAACGTGGTTAAATCAGGTGTTACGCCATAATGTGCTTGCGCACCGCCAAGACCGACACGGAAACCTGTCATTACTTCATCAATGATAAAGACCGAACCATGCTCATCACACACATCGCGAATTGCTTGCAAGAAACCCTCTATAGGTTTCACCAAGTTCATGTTGCCTGCAACTGGCTCGACAATTACACCTGCAATTTCTGAACCGAATTTTGCAAAGCATTCTTTAAGCATCGCAATATCGTTATACGGCAGTGTTAAGGTATGTTTAGCGAAATCAGCTGGAACACCTGCAGAAGTTGCTTCACCCTCACCCTTTGTCAACAAGCCTGAACCCGCTTTAACCAAGAGTGAATCTGAGTGACCGTGGTAGCAACCTTCAAATTTTACAATCTTGTCACGGCCGGTATAGCCACGAGCAAGACGAATGGCTGTCATAGTCGCTTCAGTCCCTGAATTAGTCATACGAACCAATTCAATAGACGGCATAATTTCGCAAATAATATCCGCCAAAGTCGTTTCATGAACGGTTGGCGCACCAAAACTTAAACCATCAACAGCCGCTTCTTGAACCGCTTTAATAATGTCGGGCTGCGCATGACCTAAAATCATTGGGCCCCAAGAGCCGACATAGTCGACATAGCGTTTTCCGTCTACGTCATAGAGATATGCGCCTTGCGCTTTTTCGATAAATACCGGTGTACCGCCTACACCATTAAATGCGCGTACAGGAGAGTTTACGCCGCCAGGAATATGCTTGCTGGCTTGTTTAAATAATTGTTCTTGCTTAGCAGATAAGCTCATAAAAATTCTCTACTTATTCAATCTAAAAAATAAAATTAAGCTTGTTCAGCAAAAAGCTCAGACCATTCATAAACACGACTGC
This sequence comes from Acinetobacter sp. YH12231, assembly GCF_013417755.1. Taxonomy (NCBI): domain Bacteria; kingdom Pseudomonadati; phylum Pseudomonadota; class Gammaproteobacteria; order Moraxellales; family Moraxellaceae; genus Acinetobacter; species Acinetobacter sp. YH12231. Next base: position 59,594 of record NZ_VPDJ01000017.1, on the reverse strand, counting down.
TTACAGCAGACATTGAACGACCTAATACATCACTAATCACAGCACAAAGATCAGCACCCGCTTCAATCACTTCAGCAGAATTTTCTACAGTTAAACCACCAATTGCACAAATAGGTACATTTAGTTTCGCTTTGGCTTGTTTTAGCGTTTCTAAGCCAATATTGCCTGCTTCAGGCTTAGTTTCAGTCGCAAAAATGGCGCCAAAAGCCACATAGTTTGCACCGTCTGCAATCGCCTGCTCAGCCAGTTCTAAAGAATTATTACAGCTTCGACCGATCAAAACATTTTTAGGTAAACGTGCTACAGCTTCAGCAATTGAACCGTCATCTTGCCCTAAATGTACACCCACACCATATTGAACTGCAGTTTCTAAATCGTCATTAATAACAAAAGGCACTTTGTATTGATTACACATATTTTTCATGTATTCAATTTCATAAGCCTGATCTTCCTTTGCCACTTTTTTACGGCGATATTGCAAAACAGCAACTTCATAAGTTGCCATCGCGCCTTCGAGTTTGGCTAAAAGCAATTCGATAGGATCATCATTGGTAATGAGGTATAAACCACGCATAGTTCAATCACAACTTAAAACTTTTGAATATTATAACGATTAGGTCTATGAAATGTTGCTTGGGGCATAAAATTTTAATGCTTTGCCGCTGAGAAAGTTATATTCCTTTTCACAGGACTGCTTATATAAATGTTTAATTGAATTTTCTGTAGAAAATGGCAAAAAATACCTATTTTCAGGTATAGAACAAAACTGATACAAATTATTTAATACTGCAACAGAAGAACACAAAACGCAGCGCATAAAAACACAACACTTTATAAAAATAATAATGAGTAACCTATTAGACTTTTTGGTGCTTGGTAAGAAACGTTTTGGGGAGCGTTCAGAGCATCAAAAAGTCTAGCCTATTTTTTTTGTGAACATTTTTGTGGTTAAATCTTTCAAACAATAGACCTTTTCTAAGGCCATAAAAAAAGCCTAGAGAAGGTCACTCTAGGCTTGGAAAACTGGGGTTTATCGTCTATTTATCTTTCAGATAAACAGTGAATAAACAATATGAACATTATTAGACTAATCACTCTAAACTTACAAGTCATTTACTCAAAAAACTACACCAAAATCAATAAAAATTAAACGTTTGATTAATAAATAGTTAACTATCAATCTTATCTAAATTACGGTCTTTTAAGCTTAAGTTCCCCTTCACAATATCAGACAGCATGCGCCAATCGGAAATAAAGCTGTATAAAGGCTGCTTGAAACTTGCCGGCTTATTTTTTTCAAAGAAAAAATGTCCGACCCATGCACAGGCATAGCCTGAAACCAGACCATAAGCAAAATACTTTGGTTGTTTTTTTAAAATTGCTTTCATGAAGAAATAGAGTCCTATACTGCTGCCTGTGGCATGTAAACGTCGGCTCATGATATTTCGATGTTCAGTCAAATAAAATCGATAAAATTGCGAGTAGTCACGAATAGGCAACTGAAATTCGGGCTTTAAATCTCGATTAAACTCGGGTTGTACTTGTGAATTCATGTTGTGCTCATCCTGAACTTATTTTAATCAACATAGCTTAAAATTCGTCCGCGTTAAAGGCGTAAAATTTTATTTTGATCCCATGAAAGTCGAACCATTGTGAATTATACAATTGATGGAATATCCATCTTTTAAAACTTTTCTTAGTCCAAAAGCAGAGTTTTCAAATCCGTCAAGTCTTACTTCTCAACTGTTTTTCGCTACAATCGATACGCGTTTAACTCATAGAAAATTTACGCACATTTTAGTTTTTCATTTTTATAAAAATTTAAAGATCGCTTCATGCCAGATCATGAAGTTGTGACATCAGGACAGAAAACCATGGTTGAAGTTGAATTAAAGTTCCAGATTCCAGAAGCACGTCGAACTGCATTATTAAAAGCACTCGATCCAAAAAAATCGGAACAAATTCAACTTAAAGCTAAATATTTTGATACCCCAGATCGAAAAATGGCACAGCAGCATGCAGCCTTGCGTCAACGTTTAGAAGGAACGCGCTGGATTCAAACCCTGAAAGCTGCAGGTAAAAGTCACATTGAACGCTTTGAACATAACTTAGATTTGGGTGAAGTTGAACAAGCTCCTGCTTTAGATTTATCGGTCTATGCCAATGAAGCTGAAGTTCAATCGGTTTTAAAAACCACTTTAGGCGATCAGCAAAATTCTCTACAACTTCAGTTTGAAACTGACATTCTGAGAACTTATCGTGTCATAGAGTTTGAAGATGCCAAGATCGAAGTTAGCTTAGATATCGGCTGTATCCGTAGCAACAATACAGAAACAGAGGTTCACGAAGTCGAATTTGAGCTTAAAAGTGGCTCTATTCAATCGCTCCTTGCCTTTAGTTTTGAATGGGTTAAAAAGTACCATTTGTGGTTAGACGTTCGCAGTAAAGCCGAAATTGGAAACTTGTTGGCATTGAGTCAAACTGTGAGTCCAGCAGTTGAGGCTAAAGAATTTCAACTCAGTAAAAAAGACACTGCCGCAAAAAACTTACGACTTTTAATTGCACAGGAAATGCAGCACCTTCTGCCTAATATTGCCGCAATTTCTGCAGGTGTTGCTCAAGCTGAGCACATTACACAAGCTCAGAAAGCACTCCATCATCTACAATTAACCATTTCGCTGTTTAAAGATTGGAACAGCGATATCGTTGAAAAATGGGCTGTGCAATTAGGCGCATTTAAGCAGCAGTTTGAACAATTACACCATTTTGAGCACATGCAAAATACCTTGGGTGGCTTTTTACAAAACCCAACGACCTCAGAAAATTTAACCAAAGATATTTTGTATGCCAAAGAGAAGTTAGGCAATTTGGTTAAATCGACTCAAAATGTGCATCATTATCTTGAGCTTTTAATGTTTAGTTTGAAAGTCGATGATGCGCCGCAGCAGCATGATTTTAAATGGCATGCTCAAAACACCCTACAAAACCAATATAAAGCCCTGCAAGAGGCTTTAAATGATGCCGACATTAACAATTTTGAAAGCTTAGATGTGCTTTCTCAGCGCATACAAGAGCTTAAATTTAGCTTCCCTATTTTGACATCGATTTATGATGTAAAAAACTTGCAGAAATACAGTAAAGCGCTTAATGATGCACAAGTCGCGGCTCAGGAATACCAAGTCCTTTCCTCTTCTGCACAATATATTCAGCAAACAGAACTGGAAGCTAGTGATTGGTTTGTACTCGGCTGGTTGACTGCAAAACAAGAGGTTTATGCAGATAAGCTATTAGAAGCGACCGAGCAATTCCTTGTCAGTCGAAAACTCATTAAGTAAAATCAAAAAGGGAGATTCAATGAGTCTCCCTTTTTATTTGCATCCCACTTTGTCATATAGATATTCATTTGTTGAACATTCAGATTCAAAGTCGGCTAATTTCAATTCATCATTTCTTTAGTTTGACTCAGTTACATTGAAATATTTTGAGAAGCTATTATTTTTGTTTTCTGGATAAAAACTTTTAAAATAAGCTATCTGAAAAATTAGATTCAGGGTGGTTTTATGTTGAAAAGTCACATACCTGTAATTCATCCCCTATTTTCATTTTCACTTATTTTTATATTTTTCCCAATACTGAGTGCTTGTAGTGAACAACATAAGCCTGTGCAAAGTACCGAATTAAGGCGCACGGCATCCTTACAAGTCGAAAAGCCGCTTTCTCCAACTCAAAACTTTGATCAGACACGACGAACCTTTAAAGTCCTGCGCAATAATAATGAGGACTATGGTGATGAGTCTTACCAAATCAAAACCGATGCTGGCACACTGAGTATTTACAGCATGAACTTGAATCCGCAACAAGGTCAGCTACTATCTAGCGTCAAGTCTGGAGAATGTCTCACCCTATCGAGTCAAAGCGACAATTTAATTGCGGTTGACGGTTATATCAGTGTGATGGAATTGGGCGACATTAAAATTCATCCCTGCAAATAAACTTCAATATAGTATTTGCATATCAGTCATTCAAAAAAACTAAGAAAATTGCCTTAAGGCTACACTGCTATTGGGGGTTTAATTCATAATCCATACTGATTTAACCTTGTGCTAATAACCCCCATGATTTCATGGCATTACTCACCATGCGTTGTAATTGTGTCAAGGCCATACCATCACGTGCTTGTATCGTCATCCCTTGCAATAAGGTCATATAAAAATCAGTCAATTGCTCTGCATGAGCCAAACTTTCAATTTCGGCATTTGCCATAGTGGCTATTTTCACATTAGGGCGTGGATTACATAATCCAAAGCATCCTTGTGCAGCGAACTAAATTCACATTCTAAGTAATATCGTCAACATATTTAATTAACTGATGTTACGCGCGTAAAAGTAATTACGCATTTTTAAAATGATTTTTAAGTCTATTCGACGGAGTCTTACATCTAGGGTTTAAATAAAGGGATTAGCCTTCGGCTGGAGGTACTCTTACGAAACGTTGTTTCTCATTCGGCAAAAGTACCCAAAACCATTGTCATCCGCAAAACTCGTTCACTAGCGTCTACTTATTCAAAGTATCGCAAAAACATCTTTAAATAGATGTAGTTCTGTCTCAAACACTTGCGGATGACGTTGCCGCGTATCGCTCTTTTATTTGAATCAAATGGCGCTTCTGATGTTACTGCGTAACATCAGTAATTAACGATATTTATTAATTAACGATATTTCCCAAAGATTTTCCACGTATTGTTATCTGCTAAAGGGTCACTATAGCTATCGCTACGGGCTTTACGTGGTTTGTCACGGGCATCCACCAATTTAAACTCGTTTTCGACACTAAGTACAATGCCATTCACATAAAAACGAGTACGGGTATAATCACTTTGCCCATGTTGAAATACATAGGTTCTGAGGTCAATAAATTCACGGTGTCCGACCAAGGCTGCAGTGTCATCGCTGTCTAGCCAATGTCGCATCGCTTGAATTTGATCTGCTTCAAATTGCCCACATTTTTCAACTAAGCTGGCAATACCCCGAAAGGTTTTAGATTCTTTCGCACGTGTTTTGTTGATTCGAATACGATCCACGTGAAAATAAAAAAGCGGCAGATTCAAATGACTCGGCAAATGGACTGCATCGAGGACTTCATCTTCCATAAAGGGCTGAAATAAGTCCTGAGCACGTTCAATTAAGCCAGTCCACTGTGCATAATATTCGGCTACTTCAGATTGTGTACCATAATAAATGGGCAGCCCTTCTACATTGGCTAAGGTTGAGGGCGGCCAAACATTTTGTCGAAGTAATGCAATATCACTTTTCAGACTTTGCACTGCGATTGCATCTTGCATGGGGTATTCCACTTTACTTAGGCTATTTTTAGATTAAGTCAAAGGTTTAGTTTCTGCAAGGCTTTGCCTATAATACTGCATTAGATTTTTATGCTAGGACACATTCATGGTTCAAAAGATTGAAGCTACTGATGTAACCGAAGAAGAAGCGTTGAATGCAGCTTTCTTTGAACGTGCGGATGAATTTATTAAACAAGCCAATGAATTTTGTCGTGTTGAAAAAGGTTCTCAAGTCAAACCGGCAGAAATGCGCGGTCAAGTGAGTGCTGCCATGTTATTTGGTACTGCTCGCTTTAATACTTGGGTTGCTGCAAATGGCTTCAAAGATGGCAAAGAAATGCGTGATGCCAAAGATCAAGTGATGTCTTATATTCTTCAACAATTTCAAATGATGCTTGAAGATAATTATGATGAATATTGCGAACAGTTTGAAAACTATCTTCGCTTCCGTCATAACGAAGAATTCCATGCAAATAAGCATGATCACGACCACGATCATCAGCATTAATCAAAAGCCCTTCGGGGCTTTTTTTATACAACTTCTCTTTCACAAAGCTTTGATTTAATATTTAGTCATAACGTTGTATTTTCATCATTCATGCTATTTTCAGTGCCTCGCGTATTCGAAAATACAATGAAATACGCAAGAAATGGACATGGTTTTAAGGACAAGGATAGCAATGCAGACGCTCGATTTTGCCATCGTAGATTCACATATACATCAATGGGATCCATACAATACCCCACATGCCGCTTCACTTGCCGTGAAATTATTGGGTAAACATCCCTACTTGCTCGACAAAATGATGCGCTTAGTTAAGCCGCAAGAGTTAATTGACACTGTTGGATTGACCAAACATGTGACGACACCGTATTTGCCTGAAAATTATAAGCAAGATGCAGGACATTATCAGGTCGATCAAATCGTACATGTAGAAGCGAGCTGGCATGACCATAAAGGCAAAGGGGTAGTTGGTGAAACCAAGTTCATTGAGTCCTTAGACTTTAACGCTCAAAAAATTAAACTTGGCGCCATAGTCGGCACTGCAGACCCAAGTGACAGTAGTTTTAAGAAAATTCTTAAAATGCATAAACAAGCCTCCCCACATTTTCGTGGCATACGAAAAATGGCAGCTGTACATGAAGACCCGAAAGTTCATGCATGGACCAATGAACCGCATCTCTATACCAATAAAAAATTTATGAAAGGTTTTGAAGCTCTTGCTCAAATGAACTTAAGTTTTGATGCGTGGGTTTATTCAGACCAAATTCGTGATTTAACCGCTTTAGCACGTGCTTTCCCTGAAACATCTATCGTTCTGGATCATTTTGGGACACCTGTCGGTGCCTTTGGACCTGTCGGCTCACATACAGGCTTAACCCAAACTTCACGTGACAATATCTTGTTTCGTTGGAAAGATGATTTAGCTGAACTGGCAAGTTGCCCAAATGTTTATACCAAAATGTCTGGATTATTCATGCCGGTGCTGGGTCATCAGTTTCATAAAGAACAACGCCTTGCATCCAAACAAGAGATTTTCGATTGCGCCTTTCCGCTTATTTCTCATGCTCTACAATGCTTTGGGAAATACCGTGTGATGTTTGGCTCTAACTTCCCGATGGATAGTGTGAGTGCATCTTTGGTGAATATTATTTACGCCTTTTCAGATGCGGTCGCGAGTTATGATCATGATGCACTGACTTTAGTCTTCCAACAAAATGCCCGTCAGTTCTACCGCCTATAAGTTCGTTAAGATAATCTTACAATCAAGTCATACAATGCAGCTCAAAAAAATCCTCCAGATGGAGGATTTTTTTATTAAGTTTATTTTTGAGTAGATTTTACAGCTTGACCATATTGGTCAGCCATCACCTCAACCAAACGCTCAGGTTGAATATATTTTTTAATGACAGCATCAACATCCGCCTTGGTCAAACTAGCAATGCGTTGATCACGCTTTTCACGATAGTTTAAATCACGACCTTTTTCTAACTGTGGAATTAACATGCTATGAATGCGACGGTCATCTTCAAGTGCAGTTAAACGCTTTTTCAAAATACTAGCTTTGGCTGCTTCTACTTCCTGTTCCGTCACGCCATTTTTCAATAAGTTTTGCAAAACTTTATGAACAGACTGAGAAACTTGTGCTGATTTACCCGCAGTGTAGTTTGCATCAATACTCAGTACACCTGAATTCACCCATTCATCAAAATTAATGTCAGCACTAAAACCATAAACCAGTGCATTCTTTTCACGTAACTCTTGGGCTAGACGTGAAGACAATTGTGAATCACCGAGTATGTGGCGTAATACTTGTAGTGCAGGAGAATCGGTATGCTCTACACCTACAGGTAGAGTCATAATGGCTTGGTAACTACCAAACTCACGCTGTTCAGACAATGCATGCACTTTCTGTGCAGGATACGCTGTAAATGTAGACTCTAAGCGTTGATAAGGTTCGCTGGTTTTCCAATCTGCAAATTCTTTTTTCAGAATTTTTTCTATTTGCTTGGTATCAAAATCACCTGTTACCGCAATTTGTGCATGCTGTGTTTTAAAGAATTTTTGATGTAACTGCTGCACTTGATCACGTGTAGCTGACTCAATTTGTTTTTTCGCAAGTTCAGGTTCGAAGTGATAACGAATATCCCCCGGCTGATAGATCTCGACAATACGCGACAAAGTCATTGCTGCAACGGTATCAGGCTCTGTATAAGGTCGATCCAAACTCGATAAACTTTGCGCTTTGATTAAATCAAATTGTGACTCTTCAAATGCTGGAGCTTTAATAACATCAATGACATATTGCAAAAATTCAGCAAATTTTTCTTTACGAGCAACCACTTGAATCATCAGGCCATTATCATTTGCACTGACCGTTGCACCGCCACCAACATCAATAATTTTATCGGCAATTTGCTGTAAACTTTGATCTTTCGATGCACGGAACATGAGATAAGCTGTTAAATCTAGCAACTCCCCTTTATTCATTAAGCTTTGTGCTGTACCAAAATCCAATGCAATTGTTGCATAAGTCTTGTCATCACGAGTTTTGGTTGGAAACAATGCATACTGAATGCCGTTTTTAAATTTAGCTCGCTGAATCTGTTTTTCTTTCTGATTTAGATATTGCTTAGACTCAGCTACATATTGCTTCACTTCAGCTCGATAAACACTCGCATCTTTCAATGGCTCTTCTGCAGGCGCTTGCTGATCTAAAGTTTCAGCAGGTTTCGACGCTGCTTGTTGCTGTGCTTTCTTTTGATCTTCAGGTGTAGGCAGAATATTTCCTGTGACACGGTATTCAGGCTTTAGAAAATCCTTATACACTTGATTCACGTCGCTTACACTCAGCTTTTGTACTTTATCTAAGTCTCGGAAATATTGAGACCAGTCCCCGTTATAAGCCACAGTATAAGAACTAAGACGCTCGCCAAGTGCTGTTGCGCTATTTTTGACATTGTCAGCCATATTTCGAGTCAGGCTTTTAACACGGTTTAGCTCGACGTCATTAAAGGCTTTGGTTTGCTCCACACCTTGTGCAAGACTGGTTGCCACTTTGTTTGCATCATGACTTGGGCCATATATCGCCCCCATAAACACCAAATTAAAATCTTTATCTAACCATGTGGTCGATTGAACTGCGGTTGCTGTCCCTGTTTCCACCATGCTTTGATACAAATGCCCACTCGGCTGTAAGGTATACAAGGTTGGAGATACCGCCAAAGCAGTTTTAATCGGTTCAACTGCACCATTTATATAAATATTAAATTTGCCAAAGTCACTACCCTTATGAACAGTAAATTCGCGTTGCTTTAATTTCGTTCCATCTAATTTAGGGACTTTGGCCTGTTCAGGAATTTGGCGTGCGGCAATTGGGCTAAATTGTTGATCAATTTGTTTTAATACAGCCGCTTTATCAAACTTACCAGAAATCACCATCACTGCATTATTTGGCGCATACCAACGGCGATAGAACTGGTTTAATTCGTTCATATTGATCGATTGAAGTTCTTTCAAATCACCTATCGGTAAGCGGCCTAAAGATTGATTGCCATAGGCTTCTTTTAAAACTTGGTCGATTAAGACGGAAAATGGCTGATCTAAACGAATTTCACGTTCACGCTTAACGATATCAATTTCTGTTGGTACAAACTTTTCCTGAAGTACCAATTTATCCATCCGTTCTGCTTCTAAATGCAAAACTTGATCGATTGAACTTTGTTCAGGACGAATCACATTGGTATATTTCGTTGAATAATAATCTGTACTTGCATTGGTCATCAGCGTGAATTGATCTAAGCGACGCTGAAATTCATCACCTTTGACATTTTCAGTGCCTTTAAAAGCTAAATGTTCAAGCAAATGTGCCAAACCACCTTTGCCCGCAGGGTCATTTAATGAACCCGTGAAATACACCGTATTCATAAACACTTTGCTTTCTTTATCGTTTTGCGCCAAAACCACACGAAAACCGTTGTCTAATTTATATTCTTCAATGGCTTGTTCAGTTTTAACCAATACAGGTTGAGCAAAGAGGCTTGTACTTAAACCTGCAAAAAAAAATGAAAGCGTTAAATGTTTAATACGCATGTAATTCAAGTGTCCTTTATATTTAGTATCGATCAGCGCTGTGCTGTCGATCAGATTGGTTTTGATTTTATGCTGAGCTTTTCAGGATTAATAGTTACTTTTTATTAAATACATGCCGCAGATTTCGACAGCATGTATTTGATTTATGTTCAGATATAAATGTCCGACTGCATATATAAACACGCATAGCCTGAGATTTCTATACGGTCATTTTCGAGCATTTGACAATGTAACTCACCACCACGACTCGATGCTTGATACGCCAAGATTTGACGTTTTTCTAGACGTTCTGCCCAAATTGGCACGATTCCGGTATGAATAGAACCCGTAACAGGATCTTCATTGATGCCATTACCCGGTGCAAAATAGCGTGAAATGCAGTCATATTGTTGAGCAGCCGCAGTGATTGCAACATCGGTAATCGTACCCGGTGCTGTAATTGCGGTTCGGATTTTGCCCAGTCGTTTTAAAATTTCAAAATTCGGTTGTTCATCTAAGACTTGCTGAGCCGTTTCGTATTCCACGATATACGCCTGCGCATTCAAATAAACCTGCTTAAAAGGTTGACTCAACCCTAAACGTAGCTCTTCAGGATAATCGCTCACGACCTGTGCCCGACGCACAGGGAAATTCATCAGAATTTTTCCATCTTCAGCTTTATTTACGCTAAAAATACCGAGATTTTTGACATGAAATTGGATATTTTTTTCAGCCGTATAAAACTCAAAAAGCACATAACTACTGGCCAATGTCGCATGTCCACAAAAATCCACTTCAGTGGTCGGTGTAAACCAACGAATTTCATAATTGCTGCTGTCGATTTTTTTCACAAATGCAGTTTCAGACAGATTATTTTCCAAAGCAATCTGTTGCATCAAGTGTTCATCTAACCATTCATCCAACACCAAAACCGCCGCTGGGTTGCCTTTAAATAACACTTGGGTAAATGCGTCCACTTGATACATTTTCATTGATAGAACTCCTGATTTAGTGATTTATATTAAAGGCTTTTGAAAATATTTCATGCGTTATATGCTATGTAGCAACACTTTTGAATAAAACATCTAAGTTTTAGATGCACTTAAATATAGGTACAATTTTGAAAACACATATTCACCCTGTTCCTTTAGAAAAATCATACCGACTTTTGAATCATGGGCCGACTGTGCTCGTCTCTGCTCAGGATCAAACCCATACTGGTGTGATGACTGCTGCATGGGCATGCGCCTTAGAGTTCAATCCTGCAAAAGTGACGGTAGTACTGGATAAATCAACTAAAACACGTGAGATTATTGAGAATTCAGGCTATTTCGCCTTACAAGTACCGACACTGAAACAACTCAAACTGGTCTATGTACTTGGCATGATGAGCCAACGTGATGCGCCAGAAAAATTACGCCAATGTGGCGTGGAATTATTTCAATTTAATGCCTCAGATATTCCTGTAGTTGAAGGTTGTGCTGCTTGGCTACTGTGCAAACTTATTCCTGAGCCGCACAATCAACAAGCGCACGATCTGTTTATTGGCGAAGTCATTGCTGCCTATGCTGATGACCGCGTCTTCCGTAACGGACATTGGTATTATCATGAAGTAGAAGATGAATGGAAAAGCCTACACCATGTTGCTGGCGGGCACTTTTATACCATTGGTAATCCTGTATCTGTAGACGAGGCATCAGACTAAAATAGCGCTGTGAGATATGTCGTTTATCTAGGGCTAAAAATGGATAATCATCCGTTTTGAGCATTTTCATGCTAACTTTAACTTAATTTTAAATATTGAATGAATGGATATGGCGTTTAAAATACATACATTGGATGTCAAAAATTCACTGCAAAATTATATTTGGCTGCTTGAACACACCGAAAGCCATGATGTCATTGCGGTAGATCCTACTGAAGCTGCCTTAGTCGAGCGCTATTGTCAGGAACATCAACTCAATCTTACACAAATTTGGTTAACGCATTGGCATAAAGATCACGTCGGTGGCGTACCGGAACTTATTCAGGATAAAAACATTGCCGTTTACGGTCCCCGTGCAGAATTAAGCCGTATTCCATGGGTGAATTATCCTCTCGATCATAATGACCGTTTTGAATTTCATGGGCTTGAAGTTGAAATAACAGCAACGCCCGGCCACACCCTCGGTCATATCGTATATTTTATCGATGACATTCATACGCTTTTCTGTGGCGATGTATTATTTGCTATGGGCTGTGGACGTGTTTTTGAAGGGACCTTTCAACAAATGTACGATTCATTGAACCGTATAGCCGCATTCCCTGCTGAAACTCAAGTGTATTGTACTCACGAATACACCCTATCGAATGCGCAGTTTGCGCGGCATGTTGAACCTGACAACCTTGCCATACAACAGCGGTTTGATGAGGTTGAATCCCTACGCATGCTCGGGAAATGTACTTTGCCAAGCAGCATTGAATTAGAACTAGAAACCAATCCATTTTTACGTGCAGAAAGTGTTGAAGCGTTTCAGCGCTTAAGAGAACTCAAAGACAATTTTTAATTGGATTGCGAGTTATAAGCATTTAAGATTTCATCACAAATAAACTGTTTTATTTGTGATGAATATTTCGGGCCGATTCATCATTTTATTTATAAAATTTGATTGGTTGCAGCAAAATCATCCAATTCGGCTTGAGTCACAACTCGTACGGCTTGCATTTCATCGATACGTACCATCAATAAACCACCTAATGCAGGCTGATAACGTCGCGCACTGCCAAAAGGCGTATATGCCACTTTGGATTGCTCCGAAAAGACCAACCAATCTTCATGTCCAAGCATCACCGCAACAGGCGTCTGCCCTGCTTGTTGCATCTGTTCAATTTTTGCTTTGACATCGTGCTCAATGTTTTGCATGCGTTCAATCTATTTATATCGATGGGATATAGTATAAAAGCATTTCGACAAATCTTGATGTGAAATAGCTTTGCATGCTCACCTATCCAGTTAATTTGGCTGTGAACAAGTCTTTATTTGCAATCAATACTGCACACCTAATCCACTATACTTTCTAAGTTAAGTCATCGCTTATTTTGCACACAGCTTCTCTATAGGCATAGGATAGATTTTAAGCCAGCAATTAAAACCCAAATTTTCAAAATACGTTATATTTACTTACATTAAGTTTAGATTGTTATAAAACAGCGAGTTAAATGAATTTATACAATTTATAAGCCGATAATCTGTTTATTTATCCATCAAAATTTCATATTTTAAATAAAAGTTTTCCATTTCCCCTTTAAAAAATATTTTGACACCCCTATTTAATATTTTAATGATTGATAAGGAGTTCGCTCGTGAAAAAAGTGGTTAAAGCAAAAAATTTAGTTGCCTTCCGTCTTTGGTTAGAAAAGTTAGGATATTCTGTTCGTACACTGGCAGATAATCGTGGATTTACATTCAGTTTTAAAAAAGAATATGGTCTAGTGACTGTAGATTTGTCTGGTAATGCTTTGGCCATGCAGCTCGGTGAAGAGTTTGAAGATCATCTAAAGGCGTAATCTTCTCTATAATTTATTCGAACGATTTGAAATAAATGATTTAATTCGAATCCGTATTTCTAAATTTGCCCGTATATGCGGGCTTTTTTTCACCTTTGTTTTACTGACTCATTTTTAACGAGATAAATTTCAGACAATAAAAAAGCAAGATTAGACATCTTGCTGTATCTCTTGGTTCATCATCTTTCATTAGATTTATTTCATTAGATTATGTTTTCAAAAAAACCACGTTTGAGACACTGATTTTTTCGAATTTCAAAAACAAAAAAGCAAGGTATAAAACCTTGCTTAATCTAATGGTGGGGACGGAGAGACTCGAACTCTCACACCTCGCGGCGCTGGAACCTAAATCCAGTGCGTCTACCAATTTCGCCACGTCCCCAACTCGGGTGCTGACAATGTCAGACTTTAATTTGTTTTAAAAACCTGTTTATTTGGCAACTTAATAAATTAAGTGGTGGGGACGGAGAGACTCGAACTCTCACACCTCGCGGCGCTGGAACCTAAATCCAGTGCGTCTACCAATTTCGCCACGTCCCCAACAGGGTTGCTGACAATGTCAGACTTTTTAAAACTTGGCAGAGGATCAAGGATTCGAACCTTGACGAACGGTTTTGGAGACCGTCATGCTACCATTACACCAATCCTCTGTGACCTTCATTACCAAACTCATGTTTAGTAATTCAGTGGTGGGGACGGAGAGACTCGAACTCTCACACCTCGCGGCGCTGGAACCTAAATCCAGTGCGTCTACCAATTTCGCCACGTCCCCGATGGCTGTGTATATTATAGAGATCACCCCTACATGACAAGCCTTTTTTATAAAAAAGCATCTTGTTTGTTTAAATAAAAAACAATAGTGCTTTTTTTGTATTTTTCTTAAGCAAATTCAGCAACTAAGTCGCTTTTTAAGCGATAAAAATCCACCAATCTGTCATTTTTTTGCTTCATCAACATGTGTTGCAATAGCTGACTAAACCCTTGATATTGCATTGGCAGATCAAGCTTTAAGCGTTGGCAATGTAAATAGGCCCAATCTTGATAGTTTTTCGCCTCTAAACGCTGTGATGTCAGCCATTCCAAGAAAATAATCCCCAGCGCATAGATATCACTGTGCAAAGATTTTGCTTGTCCATGGAAAAGTTCTGGAGCCATATAACGTGGTGTCGCAGTTAAGGCATTTTGCTGGTCAACAGCCAACGGGAGCGCTTGCTCAAAGTCGATGAGTCTGCACTGCCCTTGCCAATTCACAAAATGCTCTTGTTTTAAATCTGCATGTATCCAACCGTGCAAGCTTAATCGTTCAACCACATCGATTGCTTGCCATAGCACTTGCCTCACCTGCTCAATGCTCAAATTCGATACAGGCTGTAAGAACCAAGGCTCAGCATTGGGCAGTATTAATAAGTGATCAATAGGCTCTTGCTGAATACTGAGATGCTTCTCTTTTATCACTTGAAAAGGTAACGTGATGCTGTTTTGTCTAGACGCTTGACTGAATAGTTTATACAGCTCAATTTCATGACCAAAACTAGCTGCATGTTCAAGGCTGCCGTTACTGACTTGCGCCTTGAGCCAATAAAGTTGTTGATTGAATTGAAATTGATATAGACGACGGCCAAAAACCAAACTTTTGGATTTGGTTTTTGGCTCATAAATGATTTGCGTTAAATCTGTGGATTTAAACCGCAATAAATTCTGCATGGCGTTGATTGGGTGCATTTTGATAATTTAATAATTCCAAACAATGCTGAATGGTCTTACCGATGCGAGCTTGCGTTTCGATTAATGAAATCTTCGGCCAAGTGGCTCTTTCACCTTCACGCTGCAATACTTTAAACAGGTAGGGTCGAGGATTTTGCAACATATAACTATAGTGTCTTAAGCCATATTTCCCCACAATATTGACATCACCATAGTAACGCTGATCCACCACGCCATAACCATGATCAAGCAACCGTCTTACCGGTGGAATACTTCCTGCTCGCTCACGGGCAAAATCCATCACCCCTTTACTAATCACCTTACCTTGACGACGAACGATCCGCTCAGGCCAACTCAACATGCTTTTACGAAAGCGTGAAGCATCATCCTGCATAAACGGCACAATATGCGGATTGACCTGACTAGCGATACTGTAATTAATATTATACAAACGCGCCATTTTCTCCCGTGGGAAATCACTGCGCACACTGCCATCCACCCAACGCGTTGCCGACATATATGGCGTAAATTGCCCGTCATAACGCTTACTGGTCAGTCGTACCGGTGGAAATAGAATGGGCACTGCACAAGATGCCAACACTGCACTCCACACCAACAAATCTGGTGATGTATACGCATTCATAATTCGTGCATCTTGTGATGCATCATAAGGCGCAACTGCCACATTGATATGCAGACCTGATTGCTTATATGCTTCGGCAAAAGTTAAGTCACCTAAGTTTTCAACCAAAAACTTTTTCAGATATTTTACATCTGCCAAACCGCCATTACCCTGCACTAACTCAGTCAATTTACGAAAGTGAAATGCCTCACTAAAGAAGTTTTGTCCATTTAATAAATTGGTAAATTCTGACGGTTTAGATACACCCAACATCCCGGTCATAATTGCGCCAGCACTGGAACCTGACAGAACTTTTGGCATCAAATCTTGTTCCATCAGTGCTTTACACACACCGGTATGAAACAAACCTAAAGTTGAACCGCCTGAAAACATCAAAACAGGTTGACCATACGCTTTTTTGCTTTGTTCAAAAAATTCAATTTTTTGTACAGCATTGAGACAAACGCATTCGTCGGATGCGATAAAAGCCAAACTTTGACTCACCTCATCAACATAGTCTTCAATAATTTTTTTGGTGCCGACGTAGGCTTCTGTAAACAGTAAAGGATGAGCAATATTGCCCACATCATAAGTTAAACCTTCACTTAAAATGTACATCAAATCTCGGGTACGTTTCTGAGCACGATATCGTCTCAGTAACCCTAAACGATGAGTAATAATTTCTGCATCAAAATACGGTGAACTATTATCGAATTTCCATTCTTGCGCACCCGATTCTTCATCTATTTTTAGTGCGATATCCTTCCATTCTTCATAACATTCAGCACGGTCGAGCTGACGCTTTAATTTTTTGATCCGATATGCCTGATGTGGATTAATACTTTTTGAAAACTCTGTAAACAACATGACTATCCCTCAGCACATTTTAAACTGTTCACTCGGCTAGATTTATAACAACTTTTGGGTTGTTCGAATAGCGTAGATCTGCCAGAACAATCATTTAACTTTGACATATTTCAGCGATTATAACTGCATTATTGATGTACACTGCTGTCATATACTAACCAACAACAAGACACGACAAGCTGACTTATCATGGCTACAATTGATTTACCTGACAACATCCTTCAATCGCTATCTACTGTACTCTTACAACTACAGCACAGTTTGCCTGAGCTTAAACAAGCACCCGATTTTTCGAGTATCGCGTTTAAATGGCAAGATAAACAGCTTAAAGCCATTCAACAGCCCAAAGTCATGTATTTAGAAGACTTAAAAGGGATTGAACGTCAAAAAGAAAAAGTGATTCAAAACACTTTACAGTTTTTAAAAGGCTTACCTGCCAATGATGTTTTACTCACTGGCTCTCGTGGTACAGGTAAATCATCCATCGTCCGTGCTCTGCTCACCCATTATGCAGACCAAGGTTTACGTTTAATTGAAATTGAGCGTGATGATTTATCTGATTTGCCAGAAATTCAAAAGTTAATTGAAAATCGGCCTGAAAAATTTATCGTGTATTGTGATGATTTGGCATTTAATGCTGAAGATGAAAACTATCGCAGTTTAAAAAGTGTTTTGGACGGTTCATTACAATCAGGTTCAAGTAATTTTATTATTTATGCTACCAGCAACCGTCGCCATTTATTACCTGAATTCATGCATGAAAATACACCTGTAACCAAGGTAGATGTTCCTCAATATACTGAACTCCATCCACAAGAAGCGATTGAAGAAAAAATATCTCTTTCTGACCGCTTTGGGATGTGGCTGTCGTTTTACCCAATGGATCAAAATTTATATTTAGAAATTGTTGAACATTATTTGGCTAAAGCTGCAATGCCATGGACAGATGAAGCTCGTGCTGAAGCACTGCGTTGGTGTCAAGGTCGTGGGCAACGTTCAGGGCGTGCTGCTTATCAGTTTTCAAAGCATTGGATTGGGTCTGAAAATCTAAAGGCTTTGGAAAAATAACGTCTACAATATTTTTATGATCTGAAAATATAAGTTCTGCAAAGCCAGTCAGACAATTTCAGCTAAAAGCAGCCACATCCTCGTTGGCTGCTTTTAAATGCTAATAAACTCTTAATTGAACCAATTTCTTGAAAATCATTAAGAACACACCACTTATGGCGCTAAATTGAGTTGACCAATCACATATAAGGTATTGCAATCAATCACACTTTTCTCCGCATCAAGGTATTTTTGCTCCAAGATCCCATCCGTTTCTGTAAAACCATAATCATCATCATTTATAATTGCCAAATGCTGTTCATCAATCACCCACAAGCCTTCAACTTTATCGTGTGGATAATGTAAAGTTTCGACTAAATCGACAACTAAGCTCTTTGCCACAGGCAAAATATTTAATTTTTTTAGCGCCTCCCACCCCTCATTAAGCACATATTGTTCAGGTGTTTGCCCATCAATGAGCAATCCTAAAGATTCATTTTGCTGAAAATGATCACTTAGTTGAACTTTTTCTAGGTTTGTCGCCGCATCGAGATATATTTTATAGATTCGTTTAAAAGCGTTTGGATTATCTTTATAAAAATCATCATCACGTTCAGCCACTAAAAAACATGTTTCACTCAGCGCGACAATGGCTGTATTTGAGTTTGACTTAAGTTCTTGCCGATATAGATATTGTTCAGTTGAGCCATCGTCTAAATTGACCACCACAATACGAACCAAGTCCGACGTTGTGACTGATGAATCTGGATTACTCATCGTCGACTGCATGATGCCGACCAATTTTTTTTGATCTGGTGTAATCGTCAGACCTTCCATCCCTCGATTTTGCTTACGGTTGGCAAATGCATTTGGAAGAAAATAACCCGACTTGCAACGCTCATCTTGTTTGTATGCATTAATACGGTCTATTTCCACGCCTTCGCTATTAAAATGAACGAGATGAGGCCCATATTCATCACTCACCCAAAATGTGCCATCTTTTAATGCAACCAAACCCTCAGAATCTAAGCCATATTCATCTGTGCCAATTGCTAAAACCACACCATTTTGATCATAAGCCACTTCTTTTGTTGCACCGAAATGCTGATTTGGCAAACCTGTTATAGGTCTCCCAGTTGGATCTTTGAGTAATATTTCTTTCAATTTTTTAATCGATCCATCGAGCTGCAATTCAAAAAGTCTGATTTTTGGCGTATAGCTTGGATCTAAGAATATCTTGCCTTTATCTCCATTCACATCATAGGTTGTATTTGGACCTCGATCCGTAAGAGCATAAAATTGATATTTTTGAGTGGGATGTGAGAAAATTTCCGACCCAAAACCTCCACAATGAATTTCAATAAAATGGTCTTGTTTTGCCCCATCTGGAATATTGTGGATATCCAAAGTTTCATAGGGTAAAGAAACACCTTTATAAAATTTCTTTAGGTCAATATGACTTTGATTTGGTTTTGATTGATCCAAAGCTTCATTATTTTTTGTCATTATTTCACATGGCTTTAATTATTTATTGAGCCATCATATCCACAATATTGTTCTAAAACCACAGTCTCTTTTTTGAAACACACAATAAAAAAAAGAGGCTAATTTAGCCTCCTTTTTAAACGATTTTTACGCTTCGTTTGGATTACCTAATTCCGTCATCGGCCAACGCGGTGTAGTCGTAACAGACAAACCATCATGCTGGCCCGCTTTAAGACGCTGATAACCAGCAAATGCAATCATTGCGCCATTATCTGTACACAGTGCAGGTTCTGCATAAAACACATTTGCACGGATTTTTGCCAAATCAGCTTCTAAGCGCTCACGTAAACACTTGTTTGCACTTACACCACCGGCAATAACTAAACGTTTTAAACCAGTTTGTTTTAAGGCTTTGACTGATTTTTTCACCAATGTATCAACCAACGCTTCTTGGAAAGATGCAGCGATATCCGCCTCACGACCTTCGCCTTCAACTTTTTTCAATTGAACTGAAACGGCAGTTTTTAAACCACTAAATGAAAAATCTAAACCTTGGTGTAGCATTGGACGTGGAAATTCAAAGGCATTGATGTCGCCATTGATCGCCAATTTCGAAATATTTGGACCACCTGGGTATGGTAGACCCATCATTTTAGCGACTTTATCGAATGCCTCACCTGCTGCATCATCAATCGACTCACCCAATAATTCATATTGACCAATTCCATAAGCAGCCATCAATTGAGTATGTCCCCCAGAGACTAAAAGTGCCACAAATGGAAATTCTGGTGGAGTTTTAGACAACAGCGGCGCCAACATATGACCTTCCATATGATGTACACCAATTGCAGGTTTATTCAGTGCAAATGCCAACGTACGACCAAACAATGCGCCTGTCATTAATGCACCCATCAAGCCCGGCCCGCGAGTATATGCAATGGCATCAATTTCTGATTTATCAACTTTACTTTCTTCAAGCAGTTGTTTTAATAACGGAATTAACTTACGCACATGGTCACGTGAAGCTAATTCAGGTACCACACCACCATATTCTGCATGCAGTTTGATTTGGCTATACAATACTTGTCCGCGTAATCCTTGCTCACTATCGTAGAGTGCGAGTCCTGTTTCATCACACGAAGTTTCCAAGCCTAAAACGATCATTAAACTGCCTTTTGCCCATTTCAAAATATTGCGAAACCTATTATAGACTTGTGATATGAGATGTAAATGAGTAAAATACTGACCTTCACTTGTGATCAAGGGTAATTCGACCCGAGATCTTATCCATAACTTAATGAGGATTCTTCATGCCACAAGTTAAATTGAAAGAAGGCGAACCAGTAGACGTAGCTATCCGTCGTTTCAAACGTTCATGCGAAAAAGCGGGTGTTCTTGCTGACGTTCGTAAACGTGAATTCTACGAAAAACCAACTCAAGAACGTAAACGTAAAAAAGCTGCTGCTGTTAAACGCTACCAAAAGAAATTGGCTCGCGAATCAGTACGTACTACTCGCCTTTACTAAGATTAATTTGTGATTGATTGACTAACCTGGACAAGATAAATGACTACTTTAAAAAACCAAATAACTGAAGTTTTAAAAGCCGCTATGCGTGCTAAAGAAATGGACAAGTTAACGGTAATACGTAGTCTACAGGCAGCAATCAAGCAAATCGAAGTCGATGAGCGCATAGAGCTTGACGATAAGCAAGTTCTTGCGGTCATTGAAAAGCAAATCAAACAACGCAAAGAATCGGTTAAAGCCTTTTTAGGTGCAAATCGAGATGATTTAGCTAGTAAGGAACAAGCCGAGATTGAGGTGTTATCTCAATTTCTACCAGAAGCTATGACTGAGGAAGAACTTGATTCCATCATTGCGCAAACAATTACTGCGCAAGAAGCTACTAGCATGAAAGATATGGGTAAGGTGATGAACTCTCTACGTCCGCTCATAGCCGGACGTGCCGATCCTGCACAAGTTTCAGCTAAAATTAAAGCGAAACTCTCTTAATCTTTCATCTATATTGTTTGATTTGGTCTATTTAAGTACGCTGATGACTTAAATAGCCAAATTATCCAAATTCAAATTTATTCATCATTTATAATTTTCTTTCTTATCTAACGATTTCATACTTACAAATATCTCGCCAACTTCCATCTACTGGATTTTGAATTGCAGCTTGTTCGATTTCAATCAATTTAAAATTTGCTCGTTCACATAGACGTCGTGCTTGCTTGTTTTCTACATCTACAAAAGCGTTTAATTGCTGAAATCCTAGATCATTCAATAATTGATCCACAAATAACTGCAAAGCTTCTGTCATCAAACCCTGCCCTTTAAATTCAACATTTCCCCAAAACCCAACGTTAGCTTGGTTTTCCATCCAATTGATTTGATGAATATCCATGACACCTAGAAAGTTATGCGACTGTTGCTCACGAATCACATAAACAAAATTTTCCTGATTTAACGCAGCCAACACTCTCGAATCACAAAATGCCAATGAAGCATCTAAATTAGGTTCTTGTAAGGACCAAGCCAAACTTGCAGGAAACATTCGTAAGGTCTCTATACTTTGACAGATCGCTTCATAAAGTGCTTTTGCATCGTGACGCTGAATCAACTGAAGCGTGATTCTGCCATGACTTATATCAAAATCATCGAGTTTCATTTTTTTCAGTTTCTCGCAATGATTTAAAATGTTTGTAAAACCAATTTTAATTTAGGGCACACTGCACATTATATTTTTTTAATAATTGCATCTCTTTTGATGCGATCACCTGCTGAATCACATCCTGCTTATTCATATTACGGTACTCACGATCTAAAAATGCACGATTTTCGTCTGCAGCACGATAAAGATCATTCACATAAGTCTGAACAATACCGCAGTATTTCACTTGCTGGTCTGCTTTAAATCCCTGTTGCTGCGGGTCTAACTGACTAAAAAATTGGCGTACATCAGTTTTATATTTTTCGTTAATATCATTCACAGCAATCACATATTGTTCTGCGCTAGCTGCTGCAATATTCGTTGCTAAGCCCAACAGACAGGCCGCCAAAATCATATTTTTCATTTGTAAGTTCTTAATCATAAACTTTTTACATCCAGCTAGTTTACACTGATTAATCTAAGCCACTAAAACTACAATTTGCACTTTATAATCGACATAGATAAGTGCATCACAGT
The DNA here is from genome assembly GCF_013417755.1 of Acinetobacter sp. YH12231. Taxonomy (NCBI): domain Bacteria; kingdom Pseudomonadati; phylum Pseudomonadota; class Gammaproteobacteria; order Moraxellales; family Moraxellaceae; genus Acinetobacter; species Acinetobacter sp. YH12231. Next base: position 37,216 of record NZ_VPDJ01000017.1, on the reverse strand, counting down.
TGAAATCTTTATATTTTTAATTTCCGTTCATTTTGCATTTCGTCTACACGCTGCTTGATTTTTGCAGAAAGACTTTTCGAGTCTTTGGTGATGCGCTGCGCCTGTAGCAAAGATTTAATCGCACGTTCTTCATCCCCGCCCCAATACTCTACTTCAGCTCGATAGCGCAGCACATTAATAGAACGGAAGCTTGCGTCTTTGTCTGCATCAGCCATTTGCAACATCAGTCGCCAACCACTCAAGTCACGTGGGTTCGCTTGTAAAAATCGCTGTAGAATCAGTTGTGCTTGCGCATATTCTTTGTTTCGAATCAAAGCCTCTGCATATTTATAATTTAATGCACGATTTTCAGGCATGATGATTGCCGAACTTTTCACAGCGTTCACGGCATCGGCTGCTTTATTTTGGCCCAACAGCACATCGGTCTGCAAAATAGTAAAAAGTGCATGCGATGCATTTTGTTTTGCTGCTTCATTTAATAACTTTTGAGCAGCACTAAAGTCACCTTGTTTAATATGCAAGCTCACCAAAGCCAACTCAGCTGCATAATTCTTTTGTGCCACCATTGTATTTAATTGCAATTCAGTTGCCTGACCTGAGAGTACTCGACTATACCAGCGCAGAATTTCAAAATCTTGATCAACCAAACTAGTTTTAACTTGAGGCAACTGATTGGCACGTAAGCGCGCCTCGCTCATACGTTCCGTGGTTAAAGGATGTGTCAACCAAAAATCAGGCAGAAAGCTCACTCGACTCGTAGAGCGATGCATCACTTCAAAAAAGTCAGCCATGCTTTGCGGATTGTATCCTGCACGGTACATATACTGCATCCCGATGCGGTCTGCTTCACGTTCTTGATTGCGGCTATAGGTTAGCTGTTTATCCATCAAAGCGGCTTGTGAACCCATCATTACAGCCGCACCGACATCACCATCTGCCTGTGAGGCCACCAAGGCTCCGACCAAAATACCGGCTAGTGACAATAAACCTTGCCCTTTAAAAGCTTCTTGTGAACGACTGTAATGACGTTGTGAGACATGTGCAATTTCATGCGCCATCACCCCTGCCACTTCATCCATGTTGCGAGCTGAATTAATTAATCCAGCATTTAATGCAAATAAACCTCCCGGCACAGCAAAAGCGTTAATTTGTGGATCATTAATTAATAACAAACCGACCGGTTGGTTGAGTTGGGTTTGGCTCAAAATATGCGTAAAGACAGATAAAAGACGATCTTCCATCCACGGATTTTCAGTCACAGGAAGTTGACGATGCACCTCACGATACACCTTCTCGCCAATGGCACGCTCTTTTTGTTGATCCAACAAGCCGACGCCACTACCTATTTCAGGCACAGAAAATTGTGGGGATGAACTAAAATCTACGGACTGCGTCTGCGCCAATGTCGAACAAAGCCCGAGACCACATGCCAGTAAAATCTTTTTCAAAGTCTATTCTCTAAATTTCATATTCGTACTTCATCGAATATAGCATTGAATTTTGGTGAATTATGGAGAAAACTGTTGTGATTGTTTATTCAAATTTTGGATTGACCACATAGCGTGGCGCGCGCTCATGTACCAAAACATCCACTAGATTTTGATAAGCCAATTCCGCCATACGTTTACGAGTTGCCGCTGTTGCTGAACCCACATGGGGTAATGTCACGACATTGGCTAATGTAAATAATGGCGATTCTTGAAGTGGCTCTTGCTCATAAACATCTAAGCCTGCTGCAAAAATTTGACCACGACTTAATGCATCGATTAAAGCGGCTTCATCAATCACTGAACCGCGTGAAATATTGACCAATACCGCATGCGATTGCATCAAGGCCAACTCACGTTCACCAATTAAAGCTTTCGATTCTGCATTTAAATCCACTGCAACGACCACAAAGTCAGCACGTTGCAACAAATCATCCAAATCACAATATTGCGCTGATAACGATTCAGCCAATTCAATTTTTTCTCGGCGATTATGATAGAGTACATTCATATTAAAGCCGTAGCGAGCACGACGCCCAATCGCTGCGCCAATATGTCCTAAGCCAATAATACCAATAGTTTTAGCAAAGACATCCATACCAAATTGCTCAGGACCCACTGTACGCTTCCACTGCCCTTGTTTGGTCCATTGATCCAATACAGGCACTTTACGTGCTGCACTCATCAACAAAGTAAATGCTAAATCTGCTGTAGTTTCCGTCAATACATGCGGAGTATGGCTCAACCAAATATTTTTTTGATTTAAAAATGCTAAATCATAGTTGTCATAACCGACACTTACACTTGAGATGACTTTTAATTGTGACGTATGCGCTAAATTCGAAGCATTCAACAAACGTCCCGCACCGATCATGGCGTCAGCATCTTTTGAATGCTCAAGAATTTGCTGATTCACATCGCCCAATTTAGGGCTAATTTGGAAAACTTTAAATTGCTGTTCTAAACGTTGAATTATTTCTTGCTCTATTTGACTAAAAACCACTACTTTTTTTTGCATAAATTTTCCATTTACGTAATTTAAGTATTTTGTCCTGCCTTGTTTTGCATAAATTGCCATAGGCGTTTTTTCAATAAAGGCTGTTCAATCATTTGCTGTAAAGATGCCAGTGGATACACCTTCGCATGCTCTAAATGCGGAATATCGCCTAAGCAAATAACATTTTTATCCAAGCTCATCGCATCGATAAAGCCCTGCACATAAGATGCTGCACCACGACCATCTTGCAAATTCACCCAACCAAACGGCCACTGTAAAGCAAAGAAATCTGCACTGGCTGCGCGCTGAATATTGCTCCACAAAACTTGCTGCTCTGCAGTTAATTCTGTGGCATTAATGACAATGACACAGTGCATTAAACAGATGGCTTCTAAGTTAAACGAAGGGATTTGAACAATCGGACGAACTTCAACAGGCTCAACACCCTTAGGTTCATCTTTAGGTGCTTCTACAGGTTGATTTATAACAACATCAACGTTCTTTTTAAGCTCAGTCTGTGATGGAACAGGCGTTGGCTGAGGCGCATTTTTGAGTAGGATTTCAGAGACTATTTCAGGAGCCGCCTGATCTCGCCAAATATTTGAGCTAAATTGCTGACGCGGTGCCGCCTGAGGAATCCATACATCAATTCCCATTGCCGCCATTATGCTTCGCTGATGCCCAATCATGCTTTCATTTTCACCTATTCAAGGCTTGATATTCTAACGGGATTCACACTTTTTTGCTGAACTTTTATAAAGCAATTAGACCACTCTATTTCTTTAATGATTTAGTAGAATCGCTCAAGCTACTTTTGATTCCCCCCACAATCTATTCATAAATCAAGCAGCTATAAACAATTATACGATCATTAAACTATTTTTCTTTTGCATTAATTCAACCATTTCAGCCGATTCAAATCCAATACGCCAATATAGCAACTGCAAAACATCCAACTCATCTTGCGTGATAATTCGATCATTCCATAGACATACTTCTGCAACCCCAAGGATGCTTAAACGCTCACGCAGCAACAATCCTGAAATATCATTTAGGATTTCAGCCAAGTCTATTGGCTCATCAGAAATATCACGATAAAACTCTAGTTCTTCTTTCGTTAAGATTCGATTGAGGATTTTTTCACGTACTTCGAGCTGGTTATCACTGTTAATTTGTTGCACATGCAACAAGGCATCAATCAAACGCACAATACTCGGTTTTACATCTTCTAATGATGTAGGTGTATGTGCAGGCAAAAGATTTAACTCATATTTCACTGTTTCAAGTAGCAAGGCATCGAGTAGACCAATTTCACCATCTTCTTGAATAATCTTGGCCAGCTTGGTTAAGAACTGCCGAGAAATCGTCGCAGGCATGGTGCCAATATTTTTACATGCTTCATGAAAAATTGAGATATGCACACGACCATCAAGATTCAATAAGGCATCTACAATCGCACGACTCACCTCAGCTTCAGTCGGAATAAACTCTCGGTACTGACGAATCATTAAAATCGCAACCATGACCTCACGCGAACCCGTTGCTGTTTGTAAGGCACGTTGGATTAATTCAGGTCTCTGCCAATTTTCACGAATCTCGGGGTTCAACGGTTTAATTGCATCTCTTATCGCAAAACTAATCGGTGATAAGCGCAGTAAAGGCAATGGTTGTGGCGAATTCCATGGTGTTGCAACATCTGGATTAGCTTCTTCCAGTGAACGGAATAAATAAAATAGCGGTTGGTTTCGCAGTTTTTTTAAATTTTCTAGTTGTAAATCATGAATGAGCGCTGGATTTAATTCAAAAATGCGCTGTTCAATACTCGGATGAATATTCATCCAGTTTTGCGGACTGAGTGAGTTTGCAAAACACATATGAGAAATCGATTCCGCATATTCACTATGAATTTGCGAACCTGAATGATGCACATAAATCCTTAATAAGGTTTGAATATTGGCATCATTTTGAATCAGACGTTTGGTTTTCTGGTCATTACGATAGGTTCGAGAACCCAAAGAGATATATTTAATAAAGCGGGAAATCAAAACACCCAAGCTTCCGATCAACCAAATGACCGCGCCAATCGCTACAAAGAGCGTTTCAAACTTATTGTCCCGTGCTTGTCCATTTTTATAGAAACCACGTTTTGCAATTTTACTGCCCCACTGACTAAAGGTCGTCAAACCGCTATATAAGATTTTCAAACGGGTATTTTCAGCAGCTTCCCCCGACAAGATCTTATTAAATTCATGGCTCAGCAAACCATACATTTCCATCTCATCTAGGGTTTGTAAGGCACCCCAGGTTAAAATGATCGATGTATCTCGAGGGCTAAAACCAGCGGTGAGCGCATTCACACCCACTTCATCAGGTAAGACATAAAGTGCAGGAGTATCGATTAGAAAGGTATCTGCCAGTTGCTCCGTCATACGCAGTGCAACACTTTCTTCAGGAATACTTTCAATGAGACTCAGACGTCGCGCACCTAACTGTTTTGCAAGTGAATAGCCGCCTAAGCGAAAGGTGTAAAAATCATAGAGAACTGAAACCAACATAATCAGCAGCACAGCAGCCACTAAAAATGGGCTAAGCACATGCCAATAGATAGACTGAGTGGAATCATAATAACCCACAATTAAACCGACAATTACATTAATAATTGCGACGGTCAAAAACACTGCCGCCATACACATGGTGACAGGCCAAAACATATTTTTGTTTTTTATAAAATCATAACCCACACGTCTCAATGTAATACCCTTAAGCTACATTGTCTTTTGTTTGCTCATCATAAATGAAAAAAGCGGGAAATTCCCGCTTTTTCAGTGTGTTTTCAGCAGATTATTCTTCGCGAACACCTGTTAAATCCACAGAAGCTGCATCAATGTTAACATCGATATAAGCTGGCTTTTCATTTTTTGCTGAGTCATTACGCTTACGCTCTAATGCTGCCAAATATTCAGCATCAATACCGCCTGCCACATATTTACCATCAAATACCGAGCAATCAAAGTCTTGCAACTCAGGGACTTTCTTGGTGCGTACTGCAGATTTCAAATCTTCCAAGTCTTGGAAAATCAGGCGATCAGCACCAATGATTTCACGGATTTCTTCAACGCTACGTTCTGACGCAATCAGTTCAGATTTGGCTGGCATATCGATACCGTACACGTTTGGATATTTCACCATCGGTGCAGCAGACGCAAAGAATACTTTTTTCGCACCTGCATCACGCGCCATTTGAATGATTTCATTACAAGTCGTACCACGAACAATCGAGTCATCGACCAATAGTACGTTTTTGCCTTGGAACTCTAGCTCTACTGGGTTGAGCTTTTGACGCACAGATTTCTTACGAAGTTGCTGACCCGGCATAATGAAGGTACGACCGATATAACGGTTCTTCATGAAGCCTTCACGGAATTTCACACCTAAGGTATTTGCAAGCTCGAGCGCAGAAGTACGTGAAGTATCAGGAATTGGGATCACGACATCGATATCGTGCTCATCACCCCATTCACGTAGAATTTTCTGAGCAAGTTTTTCGCCCATTTTCAAACGTGCTTTGTAAACTGAAATACCGTCAATGGTTGCATCTGGACGCGCAAAATATACGTATTCAAAGATACAAGGACGATATTCAGGGGCTGCTGCACACTGCTTGGTCGACATCACGCCATCAGCAGTAATATAAATTGCTTCACCCGGTGCAATATCACGCTCAACCTTAAAGCCGAGCGCTGTAATTGCGACAGATTCAGACGCAATGATATATTCCATACCATTTTCAGTCTCACGCGAACCGTAGATCAATGGGCGAATACCATTTGGATCACGGAAACCAACAAGGCCCTGACCGGTGATCATAGCAACAACCGCATAACCACCTTTGCAACGTTCATGCACACGTGAAACCACGTGGAATACATCTTCAGCGCTTGGTGTAAGTTTTGCGCGTTTTTGCAATTCGTGAGCAAATACGTTTAATAATACTTCTGAGTCTGAATCGGTGTTCATATGACGTAAGTCAGTCTTGAACAAGTCATCATGAATTTCAGCAGCATTGGTTAAGTTACCGTTATGTGCAAGCGTAATGCCATAAGGTGAGTTTACATAGAATGGCTGAGCTTCAGCACTGCTAGAAGAACCCGCAGTTGGGTAACGAACATGGCCAATACCATAATTACCCTGTAATGCACGCATATGACGTGTGTGGAACACATCACGTACCATACCCGTATCTTTACGCAGGAATAAACGACCATCCTGACAAGTTACGATCCCGGCTGCATCCTGTCCACGATGTTGTAACATCGTTAACGCATCAAACAACATTTGGTTAACAGGTGATTTACCAGCTATACCAACTACTCCACACATAGCAACCTCGCAGACAAGCTAGGGTTAATAAAAAGGATTATTTGTTGACTCACCCGATCCAGAACGTCCGTGCTTGTTCTGCGACTCAGATGGGAGGTCTGAAGATTTCTGAGCATCTTCAGACTGAATATGATGAAGTGCTTGATTTGCAGCATCTTTGGACAATTCGGTTGCCCAAGGCGCATATGGCAATAATGACTGAACCATTTTAGATTGTTTCCAATGTGGTGAACTTTCTACCCAAGGACCTAGCCCCTGCATAGTGATCAGCACCACCAACAATCCTTTTAAGCTTCCAAAAACACCACCTGCCAGTCGATTTAACGGACCGAGCTTTAATGTTTTCAAAATACTGTTCAATAACCATGTCGCGACCCAAGTCATGACTACAATCAACAATACAATAAATGCGAACGCGGCAATCTTCTGTACCACTGGATCTGTACTTAAAGATGTCATCGAAGGTGCAAGGACGGTTGCATACTTTGCCGCAATGACAAGTGCAAGAATCCATCCAATGAAGTTCGCAAAGGCTTTTACAAATCCTTGACGCAAACCGTTAAGCCCTCCAATGAGCAAAATAATCAGTATAAAGATATCAATGGTATTCATGATATTTACAATGCGTCTATGCAGTCTTTTACAAGTGTCGGACCTGTATATATGAGGCCACTATACACTTGTACAAGGCTTGCTCCTGCTTTTTGTTTCGCAACAGCATCCGCGCCCGACAAAATACCACCCACACCGATCAATGGAATTTGACCGTTTAATACTTTAGCAAAAGCCGCCAAACATGCCGTACTTTTCTCAAAGACTGGCGCGCCGGATAGACCACCAGCTTCATCACCAAATGGAAGGCCTTCAACACCTTCACGTGACAAAGTCGTATTGGTGACAATCAGACCATCAATTTTAAATTTTAACAATTGTTGTGCAATAAAATTAATGTCTTCTGGTTCTAGATCTGGTGCAACTTTAAGTACTAAGGGTACATAATGTTGATTTTCATCCGCCAACTCGAGTTGACGTTTCTTGAGCGTCTCTAACAGTTCAGTCAAAGCATCACCGCTTTGTAAGCTGCGAAGATTTTTTGTGTTAGGAGATGAAATATTAACGGTAATATAAGAAGCGTAGTTATAAACTTTTTCTAGACAAATCAGATAATCGTCAACTGCTTTTTCAACAGGTGTGACTGCATTTTTACCGATATTGATCCCAAGTACACCCTTAAATTTTGCAGCTTTGACATTTTCGATCAATTGATCCACGCCATCGTTGTTAAAACCCATACGGTTAATAATGGCTTTTGCTTTCGGTAAACGAAATAAACGAGGTTCAGGGTTTCCTGATTGTGGAAGTGGTGTAATTGTACCAATTTCAATAAAGCCGAAGCCCTGGCTCGCCAGCGCATCGATATAAGCACCGTTTTTATCAAGACCGGCTGCTAAACCAACTGGATTCGGAAATTCGATTCCCATACATGTCACTGGTTTAGACGCCACGTTTTGACGCATCATTCCCATCTTGTGGGAAGATTTCAACAGCGATAATGTCAGCTCATGTGCACGCTCTGGTGCTAAAGTAAACAACAAAGGGCGGGCTAGAGAATACAACATATCTATAAAAGTCTACTGCTTTTTAAGTCGGCATATTATAGGCACAGCACAAATAAAACACCATGCTTAGCAGATCTTTATTTTTACCGATTATTGTACACTCGCTGTTAATTTGACCTGTCCCGCTTCAGAACTTAATTCCATCTTTTCAATACTTAAACCCATTTGAACCAATTGCGTCAAAAAATTGGCCAGAATTGCATAATTTTCATGCATCACAGCAATCTGTATTTGCTCGCCGACTTGTTGAGATGCTACTGACAAGCCCTGTTGTTGCGATACACGCTGAACTTTTTCCAACGCGCTCAGTTGTGTATCACCTGCTGGTTTCATCGTGACGGCATTACTTTGCATCCAAACAACAGTATCTTTGAGTTCATTCACGCGCTTTTGTTGAAAATTTGCAGCTTTGTTCATATAAAACAGTGCCGAACCAATCGCTGCCACTACAACAAAAATTGTGGTAAAGATCACCATGACTCGTTCACGAGTAGAAAGTTGGTCTAAATAATCAGTGATGCGCTCAATTTGCCCATCTATACGTTGCTGTAGGTTTTCCATTTTTATCATTATTGTATTTTCACCAATCCAATCGCGCCGTTGGCACTTGGTTGAATATTCCCTAATTCGACTTTAAAACCTTGTTGTTTTAATTGATCAGTTAGGGTTTGTAGTACTTCTGCCGAATTAGCTTTTAACTCCATATTCAGCATCGAGGCTTCATAGCTCACACGATTTGCAGAAATTTGGTTTTGCATTAAAACTAGCCCGACACGGCTCAGTAAAGACAAAGCCTGTGCATTGCCCGTTTGACTCTGACGCAATTGTGATTCGAACTGGCTTTTCAGCGTTTGTTCGGTCACAGGATAGCTTTGACCAAACCAATATTTAAACTGATCAATCGCTTGTGCCGCAGTGATATTGGCCACTTTTTTGTATTGATACCAGCGAACTGCATCATAACTAAACTGAGTAATTAGAGCCGCAACCAAAACAGCTGCACAAGCTTTCCAATAACCGCTTACACCCGTATTGGTTTTGGCTTTCGGCAAAACATTCAGTGGATGTTGTTTCGGTTTTTTTATATTGGGTAATTCATAATGAAAAGATTCAATGTGATCATGCGTTACAGCGGCTTCAAGACTATGCGTCTGATCTGAACTTAGATTTGAAATCTTATAGTTCGGCTGACCAATTTGATAATCTAAGTACAAAGCCAAATCATCAACGGATTGCCCGACATATTCACCATTTCGGACCAATAAATGACCGCTGACATTTGCCAAAACATGTTGCCCAGCTTCTGGGCTTGGCAAGACCAAAAAGTCAGGTAATAACGAAATGACTTTTACAGGAATTAGCGTCAAAGCATGCTGCATCGTTTCGACTGTACTATGCGCAATCCCCATGACCGTTAATTCATCCGGACTTTGAAAATGATGCAATACTTTCATTGCATCCAAAGGCAAAATGACATATTCCTCAAGTAAATATTTTACGCCGTCTGGGCCAAGTTTTTTATATTGGTTTTTTGGAAAAATTTGCTGAATGATTTGTACATCACGACTTGGAAAGAAAACAACCGCTTCCTTTCCCGCATGCGGCTGAATTTCCTGAATCAATTGTTCAAGTGTCGATGACTGCTTCCAGAAATCCCCTTCTGACCATTGCCAAACCCCATTGGCTTCGGGCATCCATAAATACAACATTAATTTTTCTGCCGTTTTAATTGGTTTTTATGTTGATGGTATAAACGTTTTAATTTGTGTTGATAACCCTGGAGCAATGACCGCTTGTTCATAAATGCGCGCTTCTGCCAAAGCATAGGGATTAAAATATTCTGAGACCAAAACACTGGCCATATGTGCCACAACGTTCATATGGCACACCACCACAATAGACTCATACGGTAAATGTGACAACCATTCCACTGCAACTTTGGCATCATCTTCCGGTTTGATGGCATTACAAATAACCACAGGCACATGTGGAAAATGTTTTTGCAAAGATGAAAGTGTTTGCTGCGCACGCAGTAGCGGACTCACCACAAAAACGTCTGGTTGAATTATATCTTTCAAATATGCTGCAGTTTCTGCCGCTTGAGTTTGTCCGCGCGCTGTTAAAGGACGCTTTTCATCATTCCCCATTACTGGCGGAGCAGCTTCGCCATGCCTAACCAATGTCAGTTGCATAAAATTTCCTTATTCTATTCCGCACATTATATACAGCCAGTATGACAAAGCTATGTGTATTGCATATTAATCAGCAAACTTAAACTTGCTGATGTGGCAAGACAAATTCAACGTCACTGCGATGTCCATTTTTCATCAGTGACAATGCAATGTTCAGGGTCGGCGCACCTTCAAAAATCACTTCATACAATGCACTGGTAATTGGCATATATACACCGAGCTCTTCAGAGCGTGCGCGTACTTGCACAATGGTATTAATCCCTTCCGCAGTTTGTCCTAGTTCTTTGGTGGCTTGTTCTAAGCTTTTACCACTACCGAGTGCAAAGCCAACTTGGTAATTGCGGCTGAGTGGACTACTACAGGTTGCAAATAAGTCACCTACCCCAGACAGCCCTAAGAAGGTTAATGGGTTTGCACCCAATTTCACTGCAAAGCGGCTCATTTCTGCCAAAGCACGTGTCAAAATCATACTCTTGGTATTTTCACCGACACCATAAGCTGCAGCTAGACCCATCGCGACTGCATAGATATTTTTCAGTGCACCGCCCAATTCCACGCCATGCACATCATCACTTGCAAATACACGGAATAATGCACTGTGCAGCGCTTGTTGAACCGCATAACGAACCAGTTCAGATTGGCTTGCGATCACTGTTCCTGCTGGTTGTCCTGCAACAATTTCCTTCGCCAAGTTTGGCCCTGAAAGCACACCATAAGGGACTTCAGGAAGTTCTTCACGAATAATATCGCTCATAAAGCTAAAGGTATTGGCTTCAATACCTTTGGTTAAAGACACCACTGCTTGTGAAGTGATAAAAGGTTTGATCTGCTGTAAAACACTACGGAAAGAATGGCTCGGAATAGCCACTAAAATAATGTCACGATTACATACTGCTTTTTCTAAATCTGAAACAGCGAGCAAACCGGCTTCTAATTGAAAATCTGGCAAGTAACGTTTATTGATATGTGTTGCATTGATGTCCGCAGCTACCGCCTCATCACGAATCCATATCATGGTGTCACAGCCATTACGTACTGCAGTATTAGCCATCGCAGTACCAAAACTCCCACCACCCAACACCGTAACACGTAGTGCAGTTTTTTGGTCAACTGACACAGGGCTAACAAGACTTGCAAAATCAAGTTCTGACATTGTTCTTTTATCCTAATTTCTTTACTGATCGAACTTCATCAATCGATCTATTTTTCACTTTTATTGGTTTGCTTTATGCCAATGGCTTACAAAATCAGCAGACTGTATTTCAGCACGAGGTGGAATTGCTTTCACAGCTGTACCGATATAAATAATGCCTGAAATCAAATCGTTTTCCGTTAAGCCTAAGGCTTGTTTAAACAATTTAGATTCAACCACCGCCCCACTACGCCACATGGTTGAAAAGCCCTGTGCTTGTAAAGAGAGCAAAAAGTTTTGTACTGCTGCGCCTGAACTTAAAATTTGTTCGAAATGCGGAACTTTGGGATGATCTTGTAATTGAGTTAAAGCCAAAACCAATAGTGGCGCACGAAATGGATGGTGTTTCACACGTTCCAACTGCGCTTCTTCTGTTTGTCCAGTATCGGCTAAAGCATGTGAAAGCAACTCACCAAATGCTTCACGTTCAGTTTCAGGAATAATCACGAAACGCGTAGGCTTAAGACGATGATGATCTGGCGCCGTTAAAGCGGCTTGAAACGCATTTTCCAATTGCTCAGCATTCGGCGCAGGTTCAATTAAATGACCAATCGACTGACGCTGATGAATATTTTGATGAACTGTATCAACTGCTGATTTTAGAATTGACATCTATACACTGTACTTTAAAACGTTTGCTCAAGATTAGCATATTCTCAATAACTTACTCTAGAATGTTTACATCAGACTCGGTGCTTATTTGTTAAGTCAGCTTTATTCACAGATTTACTATAAAAAAACCGCATAACTTGTACAGCAGTTCCCTGTTCTATAAGAAATTTTATGTTCAAATAAATCAAATTGTTTCTAACTCGGGGCACCGCATGAAAAAATTCAACAAAACTGTTGCCATTGTTAGCACGCTAAGCGCAACTGTGCTTTTAGCTGCATGTACATCTACGCCAACAAAATCTTTAGCGATTCAAAAACCAAATAATCAATATGAAGTGACTGCCGTAGGTAAAACCAGTTTAGCGGCAAAAAATAATGCAATTGCAGCTGCAAATAGTACCTGTGGTAAAAATGCGACCCCTGTCGTGGTGGATGAAAAGCAAGAATACAACGGAGTTTTAAAAGGCGTGGTCGATGAAAAGACAGGTCAAATGATTCAGGCGGCGGCTGGCGTACTTGGCACCATTACAGGAAATAGCGGCAGCATCAGCAAAGATGATGATTACCAAACCGTACTAACCTTTAGTTGCCGTGCAAACTAAAACGTTAGTCTGGGATTTCGTTTTACCATTAACTCAAAATGAAATTGTCGTTATGAAATAATTGTTATGAAATAGTCGACATGTAATAAAAAAGCCTGCAAAAATGCAGGCTTTTTTAGAAACAAAAATTAGCAATAACCGTCTAAACGGGTTAAAGGTAATTTTTGACCAATGGCTTTTTCAATTTCAGGTAATGAAAAAGCATCATCTTCAGACAAGAAACTAATACTGACACCACGAGTACCCGCACGACCTGTACGACCGATACGGTGTACATAATCATCAGACTGTTCAGGAAGTGTGAAGTTCACTACATGAGAAACGCCATCGACATGGATACCACGACCCGCAACGTCTGTTGCAATCATGATGTTATGTTGACCATTTTTGAACTGATCAAGCATTTTCAAACGTTTATCTTGAGCGATTTCACCTGACAACATCACCACTTTATAACCGTCTTTTTTGAGATGATCATAAAGTTTACGCACTTGATCACGACGATTGGCAAAGATCATGACCTTTTCAATTGGTTCATCACGTAAGATGTCTTCCAATAATTTATATTTATCAGACTTCGCCACCATGTAGACACGTTGCTCAACGTCTGCATTGGTTTTTTTCTCAGGTTCAATTTCAACAGTTACTGGTTCAAACAACCATTGCTGTGCCAAATTTAAAACGTCATAACTAAATGTTGCAGAGAACATTAGCGTTTGGCGTTGTTCTTTCCGTGGTGAAAAACGCACAATACGTTTCACTGAAGGAATAAAGCCCATATCTAAAAGACGGTCAGCTTCATCAATCACTAAGAATTCAATTTGATCGAGCCAAACTTCTTTTTGTTCCACAAAGTCAATTAAGCGACCTGGAGTTGCAACCATAATGTCGACAAAATTACGGTTTAATAGATTTTTTTGTTTATCAAAATCTACTCCACCCAATAAAGTCATGACATTAAGATCAGTGTATTTCACTAATTCATTGGCATCACTTTCAATTTGCAATGCAAGCTCACGGGTTGGTGCAAGAATCAATGCACGCGGCTCACCGCGGAAGCGTTGTTCTTTAATTGGATTATTCAACAGATCATTTATCACGCTGACCAAGAAAGCAGCTGTCTTCCCTGTACCAGTTTGAGCACGGCCAATAGCGTCATGTCCAGCCAATGTAAATTTTAAAACCTTTTGCTGAATAGGCGTCATATCCTTAAAACCCAAAGCATCAATGGCTTTTTTAAGGTTCGGATGTAAATTTAAGGTTTCAAAACCTGATGACATATAGATGTGCCCTAATTGAATAATCACAAAATTGCTGAAGCATTATAAACAAAAAACGCCCCAATTTACATTGGAGCGTTTTTGAGTACATTCAGACGATTAGTCTAAAGGTTGTACTTCTTCAGCTTGGAAGCCTTTTTGACCTTTAACAACGCTGAATTCTACGCGTTGGCCGTCACGAAGTGAACGGTGGCCTTCGCCCATAATTGCGCGGAAATGAACGAATACGTCGTCGCCGCCGTTACGTTGAATAAAGCCAAAGCCTTTAGTGTCGTTGAACCATTTAACAACGCCTTGTTCACGAGCTGTCATAAGTTAATCCTTATCGTATTTAAAAAAGAAGGACCACCCGGTGTTGCAAACAGCAGACCAAACAAGGTTAAAAAAAATATTTTTATTTCTAAGCTTGTAATCATTCTGTAAAACTATCAACAAAATCCCGGTTACATCCAAATATATCAAGAGTTAAGAGGCTTCACAGCCAACAAAAATCTTAACAACGCAACGAGCTTAACACGGGTTTACCGCAATTAATAGATTTTTTTGATCTATTTTCCTTTTGAATATTCTTATTTTTTCACATCGTTTGAGTTATAAATTACAGAGGATTTTTACCTATTTTAGGTTGGGATTTGGCACTGTATTTGCTAATATTTCCATTGAAATGTAAACATGTTGGATCTGCTTCGTGAGTGACAGCCAAAATTCGCTTTTAACTGTAGATGCAATGGGTAAACCCTGCCCGATGCCACTATTGATGCTCAAAAAAGCTTTAAAGAAAAGTCCAGACCAATCTTTATTGTTAATGTCATCGGATCCGCACAGCCAACAAGATGTATCACGATACTGTCAAATACATCAGTTAAACTGTGAAATGCGCAAAATTTCAGATTCTGAGTTTCATTACTTAATTGAATCTTAAAAAGATTCAGTTAAACTAAATTGCTTCATAATTGAATAAAAGTTTACATTTCTATACCCAATTTTCCATAATTTACGGAAATATTGGATTAAGATGAATCTTAGTTATTGGGCTTACCCATTTTTAGTTCTCAAGGAGAAAACATGAGTGACAGCAGCAATCAATTGATGCCCCTGTCATTATCGGCACCTGGGGTGAATCTTGGTGCTTATATTAGTACTGTTAATCAGATTCCAATTTTATCGGCCGAACAAGAAAAAGAGCTGGCCGAGCGTTATTATTACGACCAAGATTTAGACGCAGCTAAAATGCTGGTGATGTCGCATCTTCGTTTTGTTGTGCATATCGCACGTAGCTATGCAGGCTACGGCTTGCCACAAGGTGACCTGATTCAAGAAGGTAACTTGGGCTTAATGAAAGCGGTAAAACGTTTTGACCCAAATATGGGCGTACGTCTCGTATCTTTTGCTGTGCATTGGATTAAAGCAGAAATTCATGAATATGTGATTCGTAACTGGCGTATTGTCAAAATTGCGACCACTAAAGCACAGCGTAAATTATTCTTTAATTTACGTAGCTTAAAAAAGTCGTCTAAAAAATTAACTTTGGCTGAAGCACAGTCAATTGCCAATGACTTAAATGTGACACCCGAACAAGTCTTGGAAATGGAAGGCCGTTTAACCGCTTATGATGCTGCCTTTGAAGCTCAAGGTGATGATGACGATGAAGGTTCGACCCATGTCGCTCCTGCCCTTTATCTCGAAGATAACCGTTACGACCCTGCGCGTTTAGCGGAAGATGAAGACTACGAAGAACAAAGTACTTCAGCTTTACATGAAGCCATGGATCAGCTGGATGACCGTTCACGTAACATCTTACAACGTCGCTGGTTAGATGACGAAAAGTCGACGCTGCATGAATTGGCGGCGGAATATAATGTATCTGCTGAACGTATTCGTCAGTTGGAAAAAAATGCGATGGAAAAAATTAAAGTCGCAATGTCTTCAAACTAGGTTGAAGGCTTTTCCCTGTCATTCTAAAAAAGAGCATTTCGATGCTCTTTTTTATTTCTCAAAATTATTGAATGACAAACTGCAACACAAAAACTTTGGGCATTTATGCTTTAACCCAAGGTACTAAATATGCTATGGTTATGCGCAAATTTTGTTAAGGTGAATGCACATGTGGATTGCCATTTCCGCACTTAACTTAGCTTTTGCTGTGATGCTTGGTGCCTTTGGTGCACACGGATTAAAAGCTCGCGCGACTGAAGCCCAATTGGCTTGGTGGCAAACTGCAACGGACTATTTCTTTTATCATGCACTGGGCTTACTTGCCCTCGCGATCTTATCCAAAGTCATTCCCCAACTTCCAATAAAAGCCAGTTTCCTGCTTATACAAATTGGTATTTTCTTCTTCTGTGGTTCTTTATATGTGATGGCTCTAGGCTTACCACGCGGTCTCGGTGCAATTACCCCGATTGGTGGAGCGTTGATGATTGCTGGATGGCTCATATTGGCCTGGAATGCATTTAAATACGCAAAATAATTAACAACAGATTTTGGCCTTATTCAATAAATAAGGCAGCAAGAACGGAATCCACAAATGCAAATCTATTTAAACGGCGAAGCTACACAAACCGAATGTGTCAACCTCTTGCAATTGGTTCAACAATTACAATTGGAAGGCAAACGCTTCGCTGTTGAAAAAAATGAAATGATCATCTCGAAAAGTAAATTGGAACAAACCCCAATTACTGAGCAAGATCATATTGAAATTATTCATGCCGTAGGTGGCGGCTAAAATGGAGCTCCCATGGAAGATACACCCCTAATCATTGGTTCACGTACATTTAATTCACGACTTTTAGTTGGTACAGGTAAGTACAAGGACTTAACGGAAACTGACCAGGCCATTCAAGCCAGTGGTGCTGAAATTGTGACCGTTGCCATTCGCCGTGTGAATATTGGTCAACATCCAGACCAGCCAAACTTGCTTTCTGTAGTTCCACCTGAAAAATATACGATTTTGCCAAATACAGCAGGTTGTTTCGATGCGAACAGTGCAGTCCGTACTTGCATGTTGGCACGTGAACTATTAGATGGTCACAATCTGGTTAAACTTGAGGTTTTAGGGGATGAGAAAACCCTATATCCAAATATTACCGAGACTTTAAAAGCTGCACGTACGTTGATTGACGATGGCTTTGAAATCATGGTTTATACCTCAGATGATCCAATTGTGGCACAAGAACTGGAAAGCATGGGCTGTGTAGCGATTATGCCTTTAGGTAGTCTCATTGGCTCAGGTTTAGGCATTCTCAACCCGCACACCATTTCGATCATTAAAGACAATGCCAAAGTGCCTGTTTTGGTCGATGCTGGTGTCGGTACAGCAAGTGATGCAGCGATAGCGATGGAATTGGGCTGTGATGGCGTATTAATGAATACAGCAATTGCAGCTGCACAAAACCCTATTCTAATGGCTTCAGCGATGAAAAAAGCTGTTGAAGCCGGTCGTGAAGCGTTCCTAGCAGGACGTATGCCACGTAAACGCATGGCAAATGCCAGTTCACCTGAAACCGGATACTTCTTTAAATAAGAACTCATTCACGGTATAAAAGAGGACTTTATTGAGTCCTCTTTTTGATTTTGAAAACCTGATAACAATGAAAATATCCCATATATTTTGTACTTTGAGTCTTTGTGTCGCATCTAGTTGGCTGTCAGCCCAAGTGCCCAGCACAGCCAAATCACTTGCACCGCAAGGTTGGAACATTTTGATGGCTACGACTGGCGACCTAAACAAAGATCAAATGCCAGATATTGCGATGATCGTGGAAAAACAAAAAGTCGATGTGGTGACCTATGATGACGATGGCAAAGTCGTTCATAACCATCCACGACAACTCATCGTATTTTTTAAAACCGCAAAGGGATATCAACGTATCGTTGAAAACAACAGTATCCCAGTCGCTCAGCAGCCCAATTCATGCTTACTTGATCCACTTGCTGAAGCAGAAGACATCCAAATCAGTAAAGGCAATTTACTCGTTCATTTTAGTTATTTTATGGCTTGTGGTGGCTGGGAATGGCCCCGACATAGTTATACCTTCCGTTGGCAAAATCAACGCTTTGACCTGATTGGTTTTGACTACAATAGCTTTCACCGAGCTTCTGGTGAAGAAACATCGAAAAGCTATAATTTTTCGACCTTAAAACGTAAGGAAATTGTAGGCGGCAATATGTTTGAAGATGCCAAAACTCAGACCAAATGGTCAACCTTCAAAGCACCACAGCAACTGACGCTTAAAAATATTAACTTTGATGATTTCTATACACAGTTCGAGTATTAAGCTAAACCTGAGCAATAAAAAACCGCCAATTTCGGCGGTTTTTTTAATTCAATTTGAATACACAACTTAAGGAATCAATCCTTCATCACGCATCGCAATTTGAACTGATTGGCGCTCTGCAACTTTGTTTCGTAATGCAATGATATTTTTATATGGCGTTAAATCATGTCCGATGCCATTTGACCAATTTGTCAGTACAAAGAGATAGGCATCCGCTGGGCCGAAGTTATCATCGACTAAATAATCGTTATCCGATTCACCAATCGCTTTATCGATATATGTCAATAAACGATCAATTTCTGCATAGGCTTTTTCTTTAGCGTCTGCATCTAGTGGAGCACCAAAGAATACGGCATAAGCATCATGTAATTCTGAGTTCAAATAGCCAAGCCATTCTAAAACTTTGGCACGACCTAAACCTGATGGCGGAATTAAGTCTTGTTTTGGATCATGCTGTGCAAGGAACGGTAAAATGGCCACGTTCTCGGTCAGGATCAAACCTGGGTTAATTTCTAATGCAGGTACATAACCTTTTGGGTTGATCTCGTAATAATCCACCCCTTTTTCTGTTTTATGGTTTTTTAGGTCAACACGGACCAAATCAAAATCGACATTAATTTCATTTAAAATTATATGTGATGCTAATGAACATGCACCTGGAGAATAATAAAGCTTCATATCTGATCCTTGTTATGTACTATTCAATGTTTTAAATCTCTTCTGTCAAACTTTCAAGTGATCAAACCTGTAAATTGCAAAAAAGCGTAAATGCTGAAACACATATACTCATTGACTATTGTCCATTATCAAGAAGATTTCAAGTCAATCTGTTATGCATTTTTATACTCAGTTGTTTTAACATAGCCGCGTTTAAGATTTGATGAAAAGTTACCGTGTTACAACTTAAAAAAGAACAATGGTTTTCCAATATTCGTACCGATGTGCTCGCAGGCTTGGTGGTTGGACTGGCGCTAATTCCAGAATCGATCGCCTTTTCAGCTATTGCTGGGGTTGACCCTCAGGTTGGTTTGTACGCTTCGTTTTGTATTGCCGTCACCATTGCCTTTTTTGGTGGTCGTACAGCAATGATTTCTGCTGCTACGGGTGCTATGGCCTTACTTATGATCACATTGGTCAAAGATCATGGTTTGCAATACCTTTTGGCTGCCACGGTTTTAACTGGTGTGATTCAAATTATTGCTGGCTATTTTAAAGTCGCAAAACTTATGCGCTTCGTCTCGCAGTCAGTGGTGTATGGTTTTTTAAATGCTCTCGCGATTTTAATTTTTGTCGCACAGCTACCTGAAATGTCAAAGATGGATAGTTTGGGCTATGTGTTTATGCTTTTAGGGCTTGCGATTATTTATCTGTTTCCATATCTACCAAAAATTGGCAAAGCTATTCCATCACCGCTGATTTGCATTATTGTCCTCAGTGGCTTGGCATTATTTTTAGGTGCAGACCTGCGTACTGTGAGTGATTTGGGTAAGTTTCCAGAGACTTTACCTATTTTCTTGATTCCTGAAATTCCTTTCAATCTTGAAACCCTCACGATTATTTTCCCCTATTCCATTACCCTAGCAACAGTTGGCCTATTAGAAACCATGATGACCACGACAATGATCAATGAAGTCACGGGAACTGAAGGAGATCGTCATCAGGAATGTCGTGGTCAAGGGATTGCTAATATTGTCAGCGGTTTTATGGGCGGCATGGCTGGTTGCGCCATGATTGGGCAGTCGATTATTAATGTCAGCTCAGGTGCGCGAACTCGCCTCTCCACTTTGGTTGCAGGTATATTTTTGTTGTGTTTGGTGGTGTTCTTAAAAGACTGGCTGGCTTATGTCCCAATGGCTGCCTTAGTCGCGATTATGGTCATGGTGTCGTTTACCACTTTCCAATGGAATTCAGTCAAGCAATTTTCAAAGCATCCAATGTCTTTTAATGTCGTGATGATTGCTGTGGTTATCGTAGTGCTTGCAACACATAATTTAGCGCTTGGCGTACTGGTTGGCGTGCTCCTCTCTGCGTTGTTTATTATTAATCAACTGGAAAGCTCAGTAACAGTCACAACAGAACGTAAAGACAATATCCGTAGCTACACGGTCTATGGACAAATTTTCTTTAGTAGCTCTGAGAGTTTTTATCAATTTTTTGATTTTCAGGAGATGGTTAGTCATGTACGAATTGATCTGAGCCATGCCCATATTTGGGATATTACCTCAGTCAATATTTTAAAAAATGTCGTGCAAAAATTTGAGTCAAAACAGATTCAAGTTGAGATTTTTGGCTTAAATGAAGCAAGTAGCACTTTGCTTGACCGTGTCAGTGACTAATGGATTTTTGAAATATTCACTTTGAATCAAATCAATTTTCAATAAAGTGTGACCTATTGAAACCCTATGCAGGATGAATATAGCAAAGGGTTTCAATAATCAAAGTCTCATTTGTAATGACATTACATAAAATACTAAGGCTATAAAAAAGAGAAAAATTCACCATTCATTCGATTTAACTGTATAATTCATCTCATAAAATTTTAACTATCAAAAATAAAACAAAGATT
The DNA here is from genome assembly GCF_013417755.1 of Acinetobacter sp. YH12231. Classification (NCBI taxonomy): domain Bacteria; kingdom Pseudomonadati; phylum Pseudomonadota; class Gammaproteobacteria; order Moraxellales; family Moraxellaceae; genus Acinetobacter; species Acinetobacter sp. YH12231. Next base: position 16,012 of record NZ_VPDJ01000017.1, on the reverse strand, counting down.
TGATGTGACTTTCTATTTATTTTTTTAAATTGTGGATACACAAAATTGGGGGAATTTTGATGGTATGGTTTTGGTCACGACACTGCATTCAAGCAAATAGGCTGCTGGTCTTAGCGAGTCTATTTTGCCTGCTATGTTGTATTGCTATACCCACTTTTGCCAATTCCACCCCTCAGATCTCAAGCAGTCATTGTCCTGTTGAAATTACCCATATTGCCACAGCTAAAAGCGCTGTCGAGCAAGAGCGCCCACGTACAGGTTGGCAAAATCTGCAAAAGCTTCCAGACACATGGAATAAACGTTGGCCGGACTATCATGGTATCGCTTGGTACAAAATCCAATTTAAGTTGAACTGTGACCTCCATCAGTTAAATCAACCCATTGCTATCGCTATACAAGGCATCACCCAAAGTGGACGGATTTACATCAACGATGCCCTACTTTGGCAAGATTATATTTCAACAGAACATTTTTCACGAAGCCAACATCAGCCTAGACTATTGAACTTGCCTAGCTCGAGTTTAAAGCAAGGTGTAAATACCATTTGGGTACAAGTGTATGGTTCGGTGACCCAAAAATCAGGACTAAGCTCAGTTCAAATTGGGGAATACCAGCAAGTCTATGATACCTTTAAAATTTGGTTACTCGAACAACGACAATTAGTTGAACTCAATACGATGATTAATTTCGTCGTGGCTGTGTTCTTTTTTTTAGCATGGCTCGCCAATCGTAATGAAAGAGCCTATTTATGGTTAACCATTACAGGCATGGCTTGGGTATTTTATAGCCTGTGTATTATTTTTAATGGGCCAATTGCATTTCTAACCACCGTACAGGTCGACCGCATACAAAATATCATTTTCTGTTTTTATACGGTTTTTGGCTGTATTGGTGCATGGTATTTTGCAAACCACCCATTCCCGAAAATTCAAAAACTGTTATTAAGTCTTGCCACCATCGCCGCGCTCTGTATAGGTTTTGCGCCAGAGGCTTATTTAAAGACTGTCATCCAAATTTGTTTTAGCTTCTTTGTTTTGGTCTTTGTGGCCAAATGTATTAGCTATCCGTACTTGGCGTATAAAGCCAAAATGGCAGAAACCTATTTGCTTGCAACGCTGTATCTGATTTATTTACCGATTGCGGTACATGATGCGCACTTTATGATGACCATGGAAGGCCATGCGCTCTCACCATATACTGGCCCACTAACCACCCTCGTTTTGGGCGGCGTACTGGCTTTGCGTTTAGCTCGACACACCCGTCAAATTGAACGTTTTAATAAGACCTTAACTGAAAATGTACAACGAGCTGAACTGAAACTCGCCACTTCACTTGGTCAACAACATCAACTCGCGCTTGAAAATGCACGACTTCAAGAACGAATTCATTTATCTCATGACTTACATGATGGTTTAGGCGGATCAATTGTCCGTTCAATTTTACTGTTAGAACAAAATGATAAAATTGAAAAACCACAAATCATGTCGATGCTTAAATTGTTCCGAAATGATTTAAGACAAGTTATCGATTCGGGTTCAAGTATAGGGACGAAAGTTCCAGACACTCCGATCGAATGGGCGGCGCCGATTCGCCATCGCTTTGTACAGCTCTTTGAAGAATTAGACATGAGCTCAAGCTGGAAATTTGCTGCCGAATGGATTCACTCGCCCTCTGCGACCCAATGTCTCAATTTGACTCGTGTCGCTGAAGAAACCCTGACCAATATTCTAAAGCATAGTCAGGCTAGCAAAGTTCAAGTCAGTTTGTGCGAAACAGAGACTCAACTGATATTACGTATTGAAGATAATGGTATAGGCTTCAACCCTAACGATGTTGAACAAGGTCTACATGTTGGTCTACATAGTATGCAAACACGAATCCATCGTATCGGTGGTGAATTTAAAATACAGTCACAGCCGGGTTGTACCGTGCTTGAGGCCATTTTGCCGTTTAAGCTTGATGGTGCTGATCGTGAAGATATTGGCGATAAAATCGCCTAGCTTAATGTTATTTCATCGCTTTTGAGCTGAGTAATTCACTGTACATGGCAAATCCTCGGCACGGCTTCCGTCGGTGAGATTGAGCAAAAAGCGGATATATTCACGGTAAAAAATTTGACTTGTGCATCTCAGGACTTAAAATACCGCATTCGAATTTTTTACATTTGCCAAAGTTATGTCGAACGATCAATTAGACCAGCACGCTGTAGATCTGGATAACCTAAACGAACACCGTGAAATCGTGACGTTTATGCGCCGCTCTGCGCCACTTAATACTTCGCAACGTACTGCGCTGGAACAATATGGTCATCTAATTTTGGAATACCCTGTTGGTGATTTGCGTCAGCATTTTGAACACCCTGAACGCCCATTAACTGTAGAGATCGGTTTTGGTATGGGTCGCTCTTTGGTGCTAATGGCAAAAGCAAACCCAGAGCGAAACTTTGTCGGCATTGAAGTGCATGTTCCGGGTATCGCTCAATGTGTTTATGAAGCAGGTCTTGCAGGTTTAACTAACCTTCGAGTACTGGATGCTGATGCCATCCAAGTGCTACGTGAAATGCCAGATAACAGTATTAATACTGTGCAATTATACTTCCCAGATCCATGGCAGAAGAAACGTCATTTCAAACGTCGTTTTGTATCTCATGACCGTATGCCATTGGTTGAAGAAAAATTAGAAATCGGCGGCACATTCCACTCAGCAACTGACTGGGAACCGTATGCTGAATGGATGATCGAAGTTCTTGAAGAACGTCCACGTCTTGAAAACCTTGCAGGTAAAGGCAATAGCTACCCTCGTCCAGACTGGCGTCCGCAAACTAAGTTTGAACGTCGCGGAATTGAAGCAGGCCATAAAATTAATGACTTCATCTTCAAAAAAGTAAACTAACTTTGGAATAAAGCAAAAAACCACCGTTAGCGGTGGTTTTTTATTGCTGTTTTTGATCTAAGATTTATCTGTATTGTATCAAATCATATAAAATGAATAACCACTAAGCTACTTGCGCTTGGAGCTGACTTTGTCGAATCATATCCACGGCTTTTTCAGCAATCATCACTGTCGGTGCATTGGTATTGCCATTTACCACAGAAGGCATGATAGATGCATCGACGACACGAAGGTTTTGAATGCCGTAGACTTTCAATTCAAGGTCAACCACAGACATCTCATCTACGCCCATCTTACAACTACCGACAGGGTGATAAACCGTATCCACACGCTGACGTAAGATTGCACGTATATCATCCGTTTTGACCAGTGAGGTAAATAAATCTTACTGATAATGACTCGATAAAGACGGCGACATCATTAACTGCTGCGTCAACTTAAAGCCTTGTACCAAATCTTCTAAATCCTGTTCATCCCCTAAAAAGTTTGGATCAATCAATAATGGATCATTGACACTGGAACCACTTAGTTTGATCGTGCCGCGACTTCTTGGATTGAGCAGACACACATGACAGATAAACCATGTCTTGTATGAAATTTCCGTGCATGGTCATCTACTAACGCCACGACAAAGTGTAATTGCAAATTTGGTATTGCCAAATCGGGCGAAGACTTTAGAAAACCACCACATTCTGCAAAATTTGAAGCAATCATGCCTCGTCGTTCCTTACGATAGCGACTGATCTGCTTGAACATATCAATTGAGCCGGGTAAAGACACGCCAAATGTACCTTGGTATTCAATGATCGATGGATTTAATACACTCAAAACTTGGTCTTTATTCTTTTAATCCATAGACGTTTTAAAAGCACTGTAAGCCGCATAGCTAAAGATTTGACTGAAACAATAAATTTGATCAAAGCCTATTTCTGTCAGTAAGCTTTGATAGTGCTGCTGGCTAATCAGTTCAAAATCATCTTCTAAACGCTGCATCATTTTTGTCGCTTGCGCAGCAGATAAACCTTGCATTTGGCAAAATTCAGGCAGGACACGCTGCTCAAAATTCGAATGAGTTTGCATCAAGTCAAAACTTAAAAAAATGCCCTGCGGTTTAAGCAGCTCAAATGCTTTTGCTAAAAAATTCGTTTTCTCTGACAACGCAATGAAATGCGTCACCAAGATACTCAGCACCGCATCAAAACAACTTACTTCCTCAAAAGCAGTATGACTGCCCAAAACAAAATTGACGCGATGCAACTGTCCAGCGGCTTCAACGCGTTGCCGTGTTTGATTCAGCATATTTTCAGACAATTCTGTAACGGTAAATGACCATGTTGGATTCAAGGCCATGAGATAGCCCAATTCATAGCCCGTCCCACATCCAATGATCAGTACATGGGCATCTTCAGCGACATGGCAATTCAACACCGCCTGAATCTGTTGATGGACAAGTTCATAGCCGGGAATTAATTTTCGTATATGTGCATCATAACTTTCGACCACTTGCGGACTATTAAAATCTTTTGCCATGTAACATCCTGTTTGACATGTATGTCTAAGCTAATAAATATTCATTGTTCTATATGGATTATTTATTTCTGATGAAGTTCAAAAATCTGCTGACTCAACATTTCATAGACCGCTTTCAGGTCGACTTGATCAGCTTGCTCAAGCATATTGGCATGCATCTGCATGATATTTTGATCTCCACGCATTGCAGGGCCTGTTTGCATGTTCCGTGGTTCAGCCTGAGTGGCTTTCTTCGCTGTCTCTAAAATCAATGGATAAAGCAAGCTAAAATCGACGTATTTTGCATCGACAACCTGCTTTGCCATGTCATAACAATAATTACTAAAATTACATGCGAACACCGCAGCAAGATGCAGACTTAAACGTTGTGCCGAATCATATTGATAAACCCTTTGACTCATGCTGTTTGCTAAATCTGTTAGTGTCCTCAAATCTGTAGAATCCGCGGCTTCTACAAAGATCGGTGTAGACGTCCAGTCCACATCTCGATCTAAACTAAAGGTTTGTAAAGGATAAAACACCCCTGCTCGCAAATGTTGCTGGGTCAGTACCGTGATATTGGTGCTACCTGAAGTATGCACGATCAAAACCTGTGGCAGATAGGCTGTAACTTGCTGAATAACGGTTGCAATCGACTGGTCGCTCACCGCAATGATCAAAAGATCAATCTCAGCATTCAACTTATTTGGGGTATGAATGGCTTCTGCACCTACACTTGCTGCAAGTTTTTCTGCCTTTTCGAGATTTCGTGCATATACTTGCACAATGTGATGTTGTGGATGAAGTACTTTGAGCAAATGATGTGCAACACGACCTGCACCCACAATACTGATTCGCATATAGTTTTAACTCATTTTGGATGGCTACAGCATGTCAGGAAAATATCGGACGTGCAAATCGGGTCGTATCAATAGAATTACTAATTTTCAATTCTTCGCATTAGTTTCGCTCAGATAAGCACAAAAAAAGGATGCGTTTCATCCCTTTTGCTAGACGTCAATCTGCGTCTGATTCATGTCATGTCCATTTCAATCTAGACAAGATCATTGGTATGCACTTTCGTTTTAAGATTTACCAATGATCTGATTCAGAGTCTGTAAGTATTGTTCTGCATCGCGGCGCGCATTGAATTTTTTTTCAAATACACCCGTATTTTGCACACTGTTCGGTGTGTATTCTACAGAAACAACAAAGGTATCAAGCAAATCTCTATTAATCCGAATTGCAATAATATGATGTGAGTTTAAATAAAAACCATCATCAACCTTAACTAACATGACTCGCCTCAAAAATATTGCATAATGAAATAGATAAAAAATCTAAACATTCAAAAACTTGGATGACTTACCGCATACAGTGAGAAATACGATAAACCCACATCATTGTAACGCCATTATGTGATTTGTATTGCAAATATTATGTAATTTAAATAAATAATTAGAGAATATCATTCAGTTTATGTCTTCTAAACATGATTGATTTTCAATCCTAGCTAAAGATTGGATTAAAAGACTGGATATAAAAAAGCCTGCTGCCATACCCATGACAACAGGCTCATTTTAGTAGGAGTGATTTAACTCAAATCAATCGTACAGAGAGGTTGAATGATTAAACACTTAACATGCTATTTAAGGTTTCTGATACATTCTTCGATTTCACGACAGGTTTAAGCGCTTCAAGTTCGGCTTTGACTTCACTACGCTGCGGCTCTGCCAACGTGTACCAACGGGACAAAATTTGCAGTAACCGTGAACCGACAATTGGATTTTTCTCATCGAGGAATTTTGCTAATTCAACAATATGCTGCACACCAAAGCTCCAAGTGTTGACAGGATTGCTATTTAAGCCACCAGTAACCGCACGAATACGGTTCGGTACTTTCAAGTCATAATCAGGATGAGCAGTCAGTGCCTTAATGGTTTCCGCAGTTGCTTTCGGATGTGCCGCTTGCAACATAAACCATTGGTCCATCGACAAAGCTTCATTTTTAAAGCGTGTATAAAAGGTTTCTAAAGCTTGCTGTGCTTGTGGTGCATCATTCCAAACCAATACTTTTAAAGCACCAAGACGTTCAGACATATTGCCTGTTGAGCTGAATTGTTCATAAGCCAATTCAAATACAGATGCATCGCCTTGACGTGCCATCATGCTCAACATGATGTTTTTCAATGCACGAACGCCCATAGCTTGTGAAAACTCTTTCTGCGCATCTGGGTCTAAAGTTGCATAAGTCTCTTTAAAGAAAGCACCTAACTCACGTGCCACACGACTTAAAAGTGCTTCACGCTGTTCCTGCACTTTGGCAGGACTGTAGTCGGTATCAATACGGCTACCTAAATAACCCTCTGTCGGTACATCGAATAAACGTGAAGCAAGTAATGGATCACGCTCAACCAATGCCGGTAATGTATTTTGAATGGCTTGAACATAGATGTCGGCATCATGGCCATTTAACAAAATACGTTCTAACAAGGTTTGGCTTGCTTGCCATTGGTTAAAACCATTCGGCTCATACTGCATCAGGAATGCAAGCTCTTCATCTGAATAGTTAAATTCAAGATTAACAGGTGCAGACAAGTTACGCAGTAAAGACACAACAGGCTGGTTTTTTACACCGCTAAATGTAATTGTTGCAGTATCGGTATCAAATAAATACACGCCATCTTTGATGCCATTTTCAACCAATGCATCTGAGCTGAGAAGTAACTGTTCACCACTCGTGGCATCAAACAATGCCAAAGCCACAGGAATAGGCACAGCTTTTAAATTTGGATATTTCGGATGCGCTTTTAAGCTTTGTTTCAAGCTTAAAGTATAGGTTTGATTTGCAGCATCGTACTCACCTTTTGCTTCAAGTTTTGGTGTACCCGGTTGGTTATACCAAATCAAGAAACTCGATAAATCCACACCTGAACCCGCTGTCAGTGCTGCTACCCAATCTTCAACTGTCACAGCTTGACCATCATGGCGTTTGAAATATTCGTCAGTACCTGCACGGAATTTTTCTTTGCCCAACAATGTCGCCATCATGCGGTTAATTTCCGCACCTTTTTCGTACACTGTTGCGGTATAGAAGTTATTAATTTCAACAAAATGATCTGGACGCGGTGGATGTGAAAGCGGGCCTGAATCTTCTGGGAACTGATGTGCTTTTAATACTGCAACATCATCGATTCGTTGTACCGCAGCAGATTGTAAATCTTCTGAGAACGACTGATCACGGAATACCGTCAAACCTTCTTTTAAACAAAGTTGGAACCAATCACGACAGGTAATACGATTACCTGTCCAGTTATGGAAGTATTCATGTGCAATCACAGACTGAACGCGCATGATCGCAGCATCAGTCGTATATTCTTCATCAGCAAGCACACAAGAGGTGTTGAAAATATTCAAACCTTTGTTTTCCATTGCACCCATATTAAATGCACTGGTTGCCACGATCATATAATTGTCTAAATCATAAGGACGACCATAATGTTCTTCGTCCCAACGCATCGAGTGCTTTAAAGCTTCCATCGCAATATGACATTTTGGAATGTCTTTTTCTTCTGCATAGATTTCTAAAGCAACATTACGACCTTCAGACGTCACATAAGAGTCTTTGAGTACTGCCAAATCACCAATCACACAAGCAAATAGATACGATGGTTTTTTGGTTGGATCTTGCCAAACGGTATAATGACGACCTTCCCCGGTTTCACCCGCTTCAATCAAATTACCATTGGCAAGTAATACAGGGAATTTTTTATCCGCTTCAACACGTGTAGTAAATACCGATAGCACATCAGGACGGTCAGGATAATAGGTAATTTTACGGAAGCCTTCAGGCTCGTTTTGAGTGACGAATAAATCGCCTGCCGCTTGGTATAAGCCTTCGAGCTGAGTATTGCTTTCAGGATGAATCACGACTTCAGTTTCAATGACAGCTTGGTCAGGTGCATTTGAAATCACCAGTTGTTCTGCATCTACAACATAGGCATCTGCTGGCAAAACTTGACCATTTAAGCGAATTGATTTGAGTTCCAAATCACGACCCAATAACACCAAATCTCCAGCCGTTTGACGCTGCATCACTAATTTTGCATTTACATTGGTATGGTCATCAAAGACTTGAATATCTAGATCGATACTATCTACGACAAATGATGGTTTTTGATAGTCTTTTAAATAAACAGTTTGGTCTGCTTCGACCACTGGATTTGCCGCAATATTCATATCTCGTCCTATTCCTTAGTTATTGCTTCATCAGCTTTTTGAACACATTGTGAATGACTTGATCATACGACAAGATGCATAAGCTGTCTTCGCATTTACAATGATTTATATATGGGCTCAGCGCATGTTGTTTTCAATCATCTTTATAGAATAATTTAAAGGCTGGCACATATTTTCGCCATGTTTAAGCAAAATAAATGCCTGAGTTGAGTACAGCTATAACAATGTGCAAATTTTTTTATCTACCTAAAATAAATAAAGCGCCTATATACTAGAAAGAGAAAGTACAGGTGCTTAATCCATCTGTACGTTCAAATTATTGCGCTCAAACTTTCCTGCTTAAGACTTAGAGGATTATTGATTTGCGAAAATTAAATCGAGTGCACTGTCGTAGTCTGCTGCAAAGTAAAATTGAAATGCCGTGACTTTTGAGGTGAGGAATTGCTGAATTTCTTCCGTCGCACCCGCCACATAAATTTTAGATACTTGATGTTGCTGAGCCAGGCCCAATAACTCGATCGTCTTTTCCAGTGTTTGATCATGCCCAATAATCAGCGCACCAACCGTACCCTGTGGCTGCTTATATAATTGCATACGGGTGATATTGCTGTTTTTAAGTGCGTCTGACATATGTATTCCATACAAAGAAAGGATAAAAAAAGATCAAAACCTTTAGAAATCCAGCTGAATCATACTATGTATCAATTTCAGTAGATTCCGCTTTGTTTCAGTCCTGCAAGTTAAGATCATTAGAATTATAAGCTCAATATATACAAATATACTTTTAAAATCCAATCGCTTAGGTGATTCCTTCCAAAAAGCACCTTAACTCTCGAATCATATCAATATTCTGATTTAGATTTGATTGCATACTTCTGTTTAAACGATGCACCAAGATGTTTCTTTTTCAACAGTTTAAGCATTTTGAGAATTCATTAGACATAGCATACGCATCAATATTATTTTGTTACTTTTAAATTAATAATTTATTTTCAATATCTTAATAAAACAATATGCCGTTTATCTGCTTTAAAATGTCTACTCAAAACATTTGAGCATGCGTTTTGCATCTACTTAATTGCCAAAAGCAAAATCATCAGGCTAAAACAAAAAGAGGTGCATTATGTTTATTAAAGAACACATCATCCGTATTGAAAATATGAAGACTTTACAAGCGCTTGATGCTGCAAATATCGATCATCAGGTGATCGCAATGTTTATGACCTGCGAAGGGATTCCACTCAAAGCCTTTGAGGTCAGTTCATTACTTAACTCATATAGTGCATTAGGCACTAAAAAAGTCGCGTCTAAAAAAGTGCAAGCTTTAATACAAGCCAAACAACTTGGAGAGGAGGACGAATCGATCCCATGCCCAGCCGCCTATTAATAATCCATTCTGACTAAAAGCTGCATCATCACTATGCAGCTTTTTTAATTGTCGACTTCTCGCCTGAGCTGCCGCAACTCAAATTCCAAACCCGTCTTTAAACAGAGATGTGTATAATCAATTTAATCTTTCAATAAACGCTGGCAACATGTTCAATATTCTACGCAAACAAATGGATGAAAGTACGCAATGCCCGTTGTGTCGTGCATCTATGTATTGGGTAGATGCTGAAAAATTAGATGAGCAAGAATTTAATTTTTATCAGTGTAGCCACTGTCATCATCAAATATTTCCAGAACAGCAATACAACTGTCATTGTGAAAACTGTCAGGCCGCGCGAAAAAAACTACTGAAAGAAACCCGCTTACAAGAACAGCGTAAACTCAAAAATAAAGATATCGTTGAACGTGAATTAAGTGAACTGAGTTTTTTACAGAAACTCTTTTTGTTGGCTTTATTGGATAATCACGTCCAAGAACATACGGCACATCAAGAATTTATCGACTGGGACGCTATTAAATACCACAACATCAGCCCGAATTATCTCTTCCAACAATCACTCAAAAAGCATCTCGTGCATGAGCAAATTTTGATTGTGAAAGATGATGCGCTACAAGCTGAACAGTATTATATCAATGTCCGTCTGGATGGCTATTCGGAGCCCAGTCTTTTTAGCGTAGCGCAGCAACTCCGTCATTGGTTTTATGAAAATTTAGCCTTGGGTGTTCCCTTTAAAAGTGCTGACGAAGTGAAAGAGTGTTTGTATCTCCTACTGTTTCAAGAAATTGTGCAATTCATGCAGTTTTACTGTAAGACATGGGGCATTCAAATTGCAGGGAATAAAAGCTTTCAAGTGTTCTGTTATCGCCTACTCGACCATCTAGCGGTTGGGCAGATTTACTATATGATTCAGTCAGCACTCGAATACCTACATAAACAAAAAGCTCTGCAAGTGCGTAATGAAAATTTCATTAATACAAATCTGTTAAAAAAGACCTTACAGCAATATCGTGAACGTGGCTTACAGGAAAAATGGGAAACCTTTACTCTACCTCGTCCGCCACAACTCCCCTTTAGTAAAATGAGTGAAATTTTGCTCTTTCACTTTTTAGGACTCGATGAAAGTATCTTTGTGCAACCGATACGCCATGCTTGGAAAAAAATCGAACCTCGCTTAAATTTTTATTCCACAAAGCGCTGCATGTACTGTGGTTCACAAGAGCTCTCTGTCGATTATGATGCCGCAGATTATGTGACCCTGTTCTGCCGTAATTGTAAACATCAAGACCATTACTTCACCCGCTAAGGGAGAAACCGATGAATCAATCTGAAAATTTTGAAACGACCATGAACAGTGAATTGACTGACTTAAATAGCCCGCTTTTGCAAAGCGTCATTAATGCGTGGATTGAACTTCAATCCAAACAACCTTTGGTGCATATCCTCACCAATGCAGTCGCGAGCAATTATGTGGCCAATGTCCTTTTAGCTGCGGGTGCTTCTCCTGCAATGATTGACAATCCCTTTGAAGCTGAAAGCTTTGCCTCGATTGCCAGTGCATTGAATATCAATTTAGGCACGCCAACGTCTGAACAAATGCAGGCCATGCAAATTGCTGCACAAACAGCACAAAATTTAAATAAACCTTGGGTGCTTGACCCTGTCGGTTATGGCCCCGTTTTGCCGTGGCGATCTGAAATGGTTGACCAATTACTCCAGTACAAGCCAAGTATTATCCGTGGCAATGCATCAGAAATCAGTGGTCTTGCAGGTAATCAAGGTGAGTCACGCGGTGTCGATAGCACGCTCAATAGTGCCGAGATTTATTTAAATGCCGTACCCTTATTAGAACACTGTGAATGTGTGGCAATTTCAGGCGAATCAGATTTCATCTTGTCGAAAGAAATGAATGCGGTGATACAAATTAATGGTGGATCTTACTTACAACCCAAAGTAACGGCTTCTGGCTGCGCTTTAGGTGCGTTAACAGCAGCGTATTGCGCCGTGAGTGAAACACTAACTGCCGGTACAGTCGCAGCGCATTTGCACTTTGCGATTGCGGGTCAAAAAGCCTATGAACTTAGCTCAAGTGTCGGCAGTTTTAATGTTGCATTTTTAGATGAAATTTATAATCTCAATGAAGACGATTTCAATCAACTTGCCAACATGCAAATTTATGCACTATGAAGCTATGATAACTTGAGGAAAACAAAACAGCTTGAGTAAAGCACTCAAGCTGTTCAGGGTTTCATGCTGTTTTTGAATAATTAGAACGCGTCAAAAAGTTTAATGTGCCGTACTGTCACTTGCAGCATTGGCATCAAACATTTCTGAATCTTCGATCGTTTCTGTTGGATTACTCAAAATCATGTCGAGGTCATAGTCCCCCGCATAAACAATATTTTTGATTTTTGAACAGTCGCCATCACTCATTTCATAATTTAAGACTTTGGCTTCATCACCAATTTTAAACTCAGCACGAACGACGTTTTTATTTTCATCAAAACTCAGTTTAGGCTGAACACCTTTTTTCGAATCTTGCTGCGGATCTTGGCTATCCGTGAAAATATCAAAATCCACATTACACGCTTGTTGCGACTGCTTACAGTTAATTTCTGCTTGCATACGTTCCGCTAACGATGGCTCAAAATAGGCAGTAAGTTGATCTTTACTCAAAGCATGCAATTTCAACTCTTGATCATAAATTTGTTTGACCAGTTTTTCGGGGGCAACACATTTCTGCGATTGCTCTTGTACTTTTTGCTCTGCTGGCTGACAAGCCGTTAAAAAGATCGCCGCGCCGAAACCGAATAATCGATATATCGTCATTTGTCGCATAACACATCCATGTCCGTCATTAAACTGCCCGCCCAACTGCCAGATTCATACTTGCTTCAAAAATAGTTGAAACATTTAATTTACAAATACACATTAACCCCATGCCATCAAAATAATCTGGCACGTGCTGCATAAAAAATTGAACATGTTCATCAGATTTTTTCCGTAGCCGAACCAATTGCTCAGGCGTCACCTTCGGTAAATCACAACGATGAACAAAAATATCCTCAGCCCGATGCTGCACATCATGCTGACGGATTTTATAACTATTTAAAACATCCATATACTCTGTGGGCATCGGGACACCATGTCTTGGATAAAACTTAACAGAGCGCGAGGCAAATAATGTATATACCTTTGGTTGTGCCAATGTAGCCACAAACCACATTGGAATCGCTGGAAAACGAATCTGATACTGCATTGCCACTTTAATCGCCGAGTTTAAGGTCAGGTTTTTCCGACGATAATCAACCAATACCCCTGCCCGTGAATTAAAAATAAAAATCGGCCGATTGTTATGCATAATTTTTAATATACGCACAATGTTTTGCCCAATCAGTTTTTCCTGTTCAAAATACTGAATGATTGGTAAGGCAACAATATCGGGGTCATGCATGTATTGATAAAGTTGCTCAATTTTCGATGTCGGGAAAATACGTTGATCAAACTCCCAGAGCCGTTGAAACAACTCATGTTTTTCTTCAGTCGTGAGTTTACTAAAATCAATGATATTCTCAGTGATCGCCATACCAACACCCATTTTTTAATGGATTAACTTTGAATTTCTTCAAAGTACCTAGTTATAAATTTTTCAAAAACGATATTTAAAATGAAATAAAATTATTCATAGATCATCTATGATGATTAAAACCCCAAGTTAAAAATGAATCGCTATTTACCCTCATGCTTTTTTAAAATCAACCCTATCAATATTTTTTACTTTTGAACCGCTTTAACCCTCTAAAAGCTCAAAAGTTGCAGCGTTTTTTGACTTTTACATCATGTAAATATAATACGTTTTAACATCGTGAATTGCAGCCCTCGTTATATAGGATTTCTTATACTTTCTAGTCATAAAAAAAGACAGCTTCGAAAAGCTGTCTTAGGGTCATTTTTAATATTTGAGCATTAGGCCTGGTAATAGATATCAACCGTTTTAATGCGGTTTTCATCCATTGCCGTGACTTTAAATTGAATGCCTTTAAAATCAACCACAGTACCGACTTCTACATTGCCGTGGGTCTGATCTAAAATAAGACCTGAAACACTGATATAACCATCATCTTCTTCGATCAAATCCAGCATTTCCAATTCAAGTTCTAACTGATACAGATCGAGCATGCCTGAAGCTTTCCAATGTTCATCATCGATTTTAATCAAATCAAGTTGTTCATCTGCATCAGGGAATTCACCAGCAATCGCTTCAAACACATCGAGTGGTGAAATCAGACCTTGTACCGCACCAAACTCATCCGTAACCAATACCAAAGAGCCTTTTGAGGTACGCAAGGTATTAATCGCATCAATCACCTTCATCTTTTGGAAAATAAAGATTGGACGATGACGTTTAATCAATGTTTTTAGATCATCTTCACTGTCTAGAACATCAATAAGTTCTTTCGCGCGGACAATACTAATCACTTTATCCAAGCTACCACGACACACAGGGAATAAACTGTGCGGCACAGAAAGGACTTGCTCACGAATTTGCTCAGGTGTGTCATTTAAATCCACCCAAGAAATTTGATTACGGGGAGTCATGATCGACGCAACTGAACGCTCTGCAAGCGTCAACACCCCCCCAATCATGTAACGCTCTTCGTCTGCAAAGGTTTCTTGCGCCTGATTACCGACTTGATCGGATTCTAAGCGCCCACCCATCAGTTTTAAAATACTGTCTGCAGTACGATGGCGTAATGGAATTTTTGCTTCGTGTTTTTGAGCATTGCGTTGACTAAACTGGTTAAAGGCTTCGATGACAATCGCAACACCAATACCTGAGTAGATATAGCCTTTCGGAATATGGAAACCAAAACCTTCTGCTATCAAACTAATACCGATCAGTAATAAGAAGCTTAAACATAGGATCACGACGGTAGGATGTCGGTTTACAAAAGCCGTTAGCGGTTTAGATGCAAGTAACATCACTGCCATTGCCACAATCATTGCTGCCATCATGACATAAATGTTGTCGACCATACCGATCGCTGTAATGACAGAGTCTAAAGAGAAAACCGCATCTAAGACAACAATTTGCGCAACAACTGCTGTAAAGCTGGCATATGCCACTTTTGTTGTCACTTGAACTTCTGGTTTTCCTTCTAATTTCTCATGTAGCTCTGTGACTGCCTTATAAACTAAGAACAATCCACCGAACAATAATATGAGATCTCGACCAGAGAATGTCCAATCAAAAACGGTAATCAGGGGCTTTGTTAATGTGACCAACCAAGAGATTGCAAATAACAATCCTAATCGCATAAATAATGCGAGTGAAAGACCAAGTACGCGGGCTTTATCACGTTGTTCTGGAGGGAGTTTGTCTGCCAAAATGGCAATAAAGACTAGGTTATCAATCCCTAGTACAATTTCTAAAATAATTAATGTAAGTAAACCAACCCAGATTCCGGGATCTAACAAAAATTCCATTAGCTCTCTTCCTCATTCTGGATTGTAAGAATATCTTCAAGCAGACCAACGCACGGCGACGGATCCATAAATTTAACCTGTGTAACTATAGACCATTCCATTATGCATAATCTTGCGCATTTGTAATGTATTCAAGCATATTTTTTCGCATCAACAATATGACAAAATGTTAAAAGCGCTTAATGCGTTGCCGATTGAATGGGCTACATCAAATATAAATCTAGATCGTAATACTGACTTTTATAGATACATGCCAACGCTGTTAAAAAGATTGATTTCATCTAACTTTTTAATTAAATATTATTAAATGCGTTGTATAAGATTGTATGACAAATCTAATGAATTATTTATTTCAACCTTTTGGTAAAATATATTAGGGTGTGTTGACATTTACAGCCGATAAATTGAGCTAAAGAGGCAACCATATAAATATACAAGCTAAAGCAACAGCGCTTTGATAGTTACGTTTTAGCTTATCGTATCTTGTGGCAATTCCTC